>CALEYM010000547.1 GCA_937926185.1 uncultured Bacteroidota bacterium
ATGTGCGGCTGTGTAGCATCCGGAACGTCCACACTGATGTTGAGCAGGTAGGCGGCCATAAGTCCCCAGAAGAGACGTAAGAACCGGTGTCGGCGAAGGACAAGCAGCATAGGTGCAATTTAACGTTAGGAGGCCAGCTTTATTGGAATTAGCCGCATCAATACAATGCCAAATAACCTGGATTTGTCATTTTTTACCTGGCAGAAAGTAGTTTGAAAAATTTACGCCAACGAACCGTTGGCGTTACAGCATGCGCCGCCGCTGCATCACCCAATACAGACCGCCGGTGACTAGTCCTGTCAGTATGATCGTCAGGTAAAACGCCCAGGGGCGCTCGGGTACGCCGTTGGGAATATTCATTCCGAAAAAGGAAGATATCAGTGTGGGCACCATCAGCACCACGGTGATGATCGTCAGGCGGTGAATGACCACGTTGAGGTTGTTGGAAATGATGCTCGAATAGGCATCCATCGTGCCGTTCAAAATATTGGTGTACACGTTGGACATGGACAGCGCCTGCGAGTTGTCGATGATGATGTCTTCGAACAGGTCGGTCAGGTCCTCGTCGCCGTTGATGTGCAAAAAATCGGTGCGTTTCACCTTCATCTTCAGCAACTCGTTGGCGTTGAGCGAATTGACGAAATACACCAGGCTTTTTTCGATGGACAGCAGTTGTTTCAGTTCCGCGTTCCGGCTCGAATGCATTAGCTCTTTTTCGATGAGATTCCGGCGCAGGTTGAGTTTTTTGAGGCAGGAAAGGAAATAAAACACGTTTTGCTCCAGTATCTGCAGCACGAAACGTTTTTCATCGGCGGGGTCGAAATTGCGCACCTTGCTTTGCAAAAAGGTATTCAGCACAGGGGTTTCAAAAGCAGAAACGGTCACCACGTGTTCGATGGTAAGGATGATGCCGATGGGTACGGTGATAAACACCGCTTCGTTTTCGGCCTCGGTCACTTCGTTGAGTACGGGCGTGTTGATCAGGATGAAGCGTATGTCTTCATCGCGTTCGTAACGGGCGCGTTCGTCGAGGTCGAGGGAGTCGGTCAGGAAAACGGGATCGAATTCGAGCCGGCGGGCCAGATCCTCCAGTTCGTCAGGAGCGAAGGGCGGCGTCAGGTTTACCCAACAACCCGGCTCCAGCTCGGGCAATTCCACGAGCCGTCTTTTTTCGCGTGCATAATAACGGATCACCGTCCATGGAGTGTTGAGTTGGTGAACAGAAGCGGCAACGGATTGCCGGCGCAAACTTACGGCAAGCGATTTTGGCAAACAACCTTTTGCAGAATCACTTTTTTGTTAAACGTGGTACGGGCATTAAAAAATTTTTCTATCATTGCCGGGTTTTTCACCCTGAGTATTTGTTCCAATCCCGTATCTCCCCCTTTGAGCGGCATTTTTTGCCGGCTCGGCTTCTTTTTTTGTTCGCCGTTTCCGGATTACGGGAAATTAGACGGCTATTTGATACAGCGAAATTTTATTTGAACGTATCTTCACTTGTTCCCATAAATAATCGGGATTTACCCTATCAGGCCCAAAAAGTGCTATACTCAAACTCAATCCGCTTACACACTAAAACAAAACTCATCGCGTATGTGCCTTTCTACATCCCCTTTGTGCACTTTACTTCTGCTGACTTGCGTGGTGACTTCGCCTTTACTGGGGCAATCAACAATCGGTGACCCAGGCCTTCCAATAACGCTGGATGGACACCATCAACGGCACGTTATAACTGCTCAAACCGAACTTCAAACCCTGGAATTTCAAAACCTGATCCCCGGCGAACAATATTCGCTCATCGTTCCGGAAGACCCCGCACTGGCCGCCTGCCAGCCCGGCATTAAACCGGCCGATGCGACGACAAAGGTGCTGGGCTACGACGAAGCTGCCCGGCAACTGCGCTTCGAGGCATCTCAGGCGACAGTGCGTTTCCAACTGAGCTACCCCTGCAGCTGGGATGCAGCCAACCCGCCCCGGCACTACGTTTCCATCGTTTGTGAAACCTGCAAGAAAAAAGACCTCAAATCGTACATGGAATCGATCAGTGCCGTTCTGGAAGTCCAGGGCGGCGCCTCGGCCGAGGAATTGGTGAAAGACGTGCTGATCGGCGGCAACTGCTTCGATGTCACCGGCGTTGAATTCCAGGGGAATGGCGGTCAGATCGGCACGTTTACCAACGGCCAGAGCAATATCGGATTTGCCACGGGCGTCATCATGGCCACGGGCGATATTAGCGTGGCGCCCGGCCCCAACGACCAGGACGGCGCCAGCGCCGGGTACGGCGCTTCCACACCCGACGCCGACCTGTCCACCCTGACTACCGGCGCCCTGTTCGACCGCGCCAGCATCGAATTCGACTTTACGCCGACGCAATCCCCCGTTACGTTCAATTTCGTTTTTGCCTCGGAAGAATATTGCGAATACGTCGGCACCCAGTACAATGACGTGTTTGGCTTTTTTATTTCCGGCCCGGGCATTCCCGGCGGCCAGCAAAATATTGCATTGATACCGGGCACTATGATTCCCGTGGCCATCAATAATGTAAATCACCTCTCGTATTCGGGTTTTTATGCCAATAACCAGCCGGCAACCAGCACCAACCTCTGCGGTCAAAACCCATCGGGCAGCCAGGCAGTGAATGAGGTTCAATACGACGGCTTCACCCGGAAATTCACCGCGGTGGCCAACGTGCAAACCTGCCAAACCTATCATATCAAATTAGCCATAGCCGACGTGGGCGACGGGGTTTGGGATTCTGCCGTGTTTCTGAACGCCGGTTCTTTCGACGCCGGCGGCAACGCCTCGGTGGAATGGGTGGTCAACGATGTGGTGGACGCAGAAGAAGTGTATGAAGGTTGCGGAACGGTTAAACTGGTGTTCACCAGGGTGGGCGGTAATACTGCCATTGCCTTGCCCGTACAATTTACTGTGACCGGAACGGCTACGCCCGGCGCCGATTATTCGGTCATTCCCCAGGTGATCGTCATCCCCGCTGGCCAGACAACTTATACCGTAAATGTAAACATCGTCAATGACCTGATCATCGAAGGGGAAGAAACCGTTATCATCACCCTGAAAAACCTCTGTTCCTGCCTCGAACCCACCAAAACCCTCACCATCCTGGACCTGCCGCCTTTAGTGACAGTGCCGGATACCGTCACGATCTGTGGCCCCGGCCAGGGTACGGTAAGCGTGGCTGTTCCCAGCGGCGTTGAACCTTTTACCTACAAATGGCAGAACGGATCCACGGAATCTACCGCAACCCTGGCGGTAGGCGTTTCCACCAACGTCCGCGTAACCGTTACCGACGGCTGCGGCAAAACATCCGTATCCACGGCGCGTATCATTGTAAACCCCCTACCCAGGGCCCAACTTGTGCCCCCGGCGCCGCAAATATGTCCGGGTCAGGAAGCAACAATTAAAATAAACTTTATCACCGGGGTGGGGCCATTCGAGATCACCATGACGCACAATGGAATGACGTTGGATCCCATTACCGGAATTACGGACAACCCCTTTATTTATACCATTAACAAACCCGGTACTTACCGGATCATCAATGTCATAGATGCTGCCGGATGCGAAGGCATCGGAATAGGGGAGCTCACGATAATAGAGTCCAACCTGGATATAACCGGCGTTGTCACGAATGTGCAATGCGCAAGCCAGCTCAACGGCTCGATCAATACCACCGTCACCGGCGGTCTGGAGCCATATATTTACAGTTGGCAGGGAGCGCCAAACATAGGCAACACGGCAGACCCCATCAGTTTGGGGGCGGGCACTTATACCGTCACGGTAACCGACGTTTTTGGATGTACCGATGTGGCACAATTCAATGTAATCGCTCCCAATGCCCTTACCCCAACGGTGGCCGGCGTACAGGGAACAAACTGTTACAATCCGAACGGCGGCAGCGTCAATCTGGAAGTAACCGGGGGGTTCCCGGCATATTCCTATAAATGGAGTAATAATGCGGTAATTCAGGACCCGCAAAATCTGCCCGCGGGCGCCTACACGGTGACCGTCACAGACCAGTCGGGATGTACGCAGAAAACCACTGCCGTGGTACCGGGCGACTTCGATCCGCCCGCGGCGGCGGCCACTGTCAGCCAAACAATTACCTGTACCGTCACCAGCGTCCCCCTCGATGGCAGCGGCTCTTCTATCGGGCCCAATTTCAAGTACAAATGGACCGCTGCACCCGGTGGTAACATTGTCAGTGGCGACACCACTTTGAACCCCTCGGTCAATCAGGCGGGCACGTATACCCTAATCGTGACCAACTCCTCGAACGGCTGTACCTCCTCTGCACAGGTACAGGTAACAGCCGATAATACCCCGCCGGCCGCCGAAGCCGGACCGGCGCAAAGCATCACCTGCGCCGTGACAAACGTGACCCTCGACGGCACGGGCTCCTCCGCGGGCTCAAACTTCAGTTATCTTTGGACGGCTACTCCCGGCGGCAATATTGTCAGCGGTCCCAACACCCTTAATCCGGTCGTGTCAACAGCGGGCACCTATACCCTGCTGGTAACGAATACCCTGACCGGCTGCACCAAAACCGACAACGTGGTGGTTTCGCTCGACATTACGGCGCCCACGGCGGCCATCGGTCCGCCCGGCACCCTCACCTGCACCGTTTCGCAGGTTACCCTGAACGGCAGTGCAACACCGGCCGGCGGAACCTACGCGTATCAATGGACAACCCTGAACGGCAATATCCACTCCGGCCAGGCCAGCGCAAACGCCGTCGTTACCGAGGCCGGCGATTATACGCTCATCGTAACCAACACCAAAAATGGCTGCACCGACGACGCCTCGGTTAACGTAAAGCTGGACTTTACCGACCCGACAGCCATAGTCGTGGCCAACGACCAGATCACCTGTGCCAATAAAACCGTAACGCTTGACGCCACCGGTTCCTCCTCCGGGACGGGCTACAGCTTTTTCTGGACGACTTCGGGCGGCGGCAATATTGTCAGCGGTCAAAATTCGCTGACGCCGGTAGTCGATGCATCGGGTTTCTATTCCCTTTTTGTGACCAACCTGGTAAACAACTGTACCGCTTCCGCCTCCGTACATGTTACCCAAAATACCATTCCACCCATCGTCAACGCGGGCACACCGGGCACCCTGACCTGCAATACCACTCAAATCGAACTGGGCGATCCGCTTACGATCGTACTGCCCTTTATCACCTATCAATGGACGGCTTCAGCAGGCGGCAATATCGTCAGCGGACAAAATACCCCAAGCATTATCCTCGACGCGCCGGCCAATTACACCTTGCTGGTAACCAACACCCAAAACGGCTGCACCGCGTCGGCCTCCACACTTATTTCGGAAAATGTGATACCCCCGACGGCCGTTGTAGCGCCGGTTGGGCAAATCAACTGTTTAACGCCCGTCCTGCAATTGAATGCCGCGGGGTCGAGCACCGGCGCCAATTTCTCCTATGTATGGACCACCAACGACGGTACCATCGCCGCGGGCGAAAATACCCTGACGCCAACCGTCACCACAGCGGGTACCTATAATCTGGTGGTGACCAATGAGTCCAACGGCTGTACTTCCTCGGTGGTTGCTGCCGTTACATCCGATCTGTCGCCGCCCGCGGTGACCATCGCTCAGCCCGGCATCATTACCTGCAGCCAATCGGAGTTGTCGCTTAATGGCGCCGGATCCAGCACCGGAAACGAGTTTAAATACCAATGGGGCACCGTCAACGGCCAGATCGTTTCCGGAGGAAACACCCTGCAACCGACGATCAACAAAGCCGGCAACTATACCCTGATCGTGACCAACACGACGAATAGTTGTACTTCCAGCGCCAGCGTGGTTGTCGCCGCCGACATTACGCCGCCCGCGGCCAACGCCGGCCAACCCCAAACCCTCGATTGCCAGCTGACCTCGCTGGCCCTCGACGGCAGCGGTTCGAGCACCGGCGCTAATTTTACCTACCTGTGGACAGCCCTTGTTGGCGGAAACATTCTGCCACCCGCCAATGTAATGAACCCGGTAGTTGATGAACCGGGCATTTATCAACTGGTCGTCACAAATCAGCAAAATGGCTGTACAATGGCTGCCACAGTTGAAATCTTTCAGGATGCCGCGGGACCGGTCGTTCAAATTGCCGCGCCAGGCATACTGAACTGCTACAACAGCAGTCTTTCGTTGAATGGCACGGGGTCCAGTACCGGAAGTAACTTTACCTATGCCTGGAACGGTCCGGGTATCGTAACCGGCGGCGCTACGCTGAATCCGATGATCAACGAACCCGGCGCCTACAGCCTGCTGATTACGAACAGCAACAACAACTGTACTTCCGTAAAAACGGTTACCGTCGATAAAAATGTTCAGCCGCCTACAGCCGACGCCGGTGGCGATAATATCATCAACTGCTATCAACCGCAGCTGCAAATTGGCGGCGCCACCACCTCCACCGGCCCCGAATACACCTACTCCTGGACCGGCCCGGGCATCATATCCGGCGGCAACTCCGCCACTCCCCTGATCGATCAACCGGGGCTTTATACCCTTCTGATCACCAACACCGTTAACGGTTGCACGGCAACCGACAATGTCATGCTCGATTTCGATAAGACGGCCCCACAGGCCGCGGCAGGCCCGGGCTTCCAGCTAACTTGCACGGAAACATCCTATACGCTGGTACCTTCTGCCAGCCAGGGGCCGGAATTTACCTATAACTGGTCGACCACTAACGGCAATTTCCTGACGCCAACCAATATTATAGCGCCTACCGTGAACGGCGCGGGTTTCTACTACCTCACGGTGACCAATACCACGAACGGCTGCACGGCAACGGATCTCGTGCAGATCACCCGCTCCGACGATTATCCTAAGGCGGATGCCGGAACCGCGGGTGTCCTGACCTGTGCCATTACATCTCTTACGCTGAGCGGCGCCAATTCGAGCGCAGGGCCGGAATTTTCCTATCTGTGGACGGCCTCCAACGGTGGAAACATCGTTGATGGCAACAACACGCTCAACCCAATTATCAATCAGCCGGGTACTTACCAGCTGGCCGTAACAGATAACACCAACAGTTGCGTTTCTTATTCGAGCGTGGAAGTGGATCAGGACATCGCACCGCCCGACGTGGATGCCGGGAACGCACAAACGCTGACCTGCTCGCTCGCATCCCTTACCTTGCAGGGGAAGGTGAACTCCAACGGCAATTTTACGTATAACTGGGAAGCACAGAACGGCGGCAACATTCTCAGCGGCGCCAACACCCTCAGTCCGGTAATCAGCGCCGTGGGCACTTACGTGTTCCATGTCACCAATACCATCAACGGCTGCAGTGCCGAGGATGCGGTTGAGGTGCTGGCCGACCTGAATGCGCCCGTGATCACCGTGGCCCAACCACCCATACTGACCTGCGCCGTAAAAGAAGTGGCGCTCGATGCCAACGGCTCTTCTACCGGAAATGTGCAGTACAGCTGGACCACTACGGACGGCAATTTCACCAACCTGAACAATCCACTCAAACCGACGGTGGATAAACCCGGCACTTATAAGTTCACTATTCTACGCCTCGACAACGGCTGTACCACGTCGTATAACCTGACCGTGGAACAGGATATTGTACCGCCGGTAGCCGAGGCCGGACTCAGCCAGACCCTTACCTGCGCCCTTACTTCCGTATTTCTCAACGGCTTCGGCTCGAGCGAGAACGGACCGTATTTCTATACCTGGACCACGCCTAACGGACAGATCGTTACCGGCGTCAATACCCTGACACCGGTCGTAAGCGCCCCGGGCGGTTACGCGCTCGTCGTTCTGAATACGGAAAACGGCTGTTCCTCCACCGACCAGGTACAGGTAATGCAGGATGTGCAACCGCCCATCATTGCCATCGCCAATGCCCCGGTGATCACCTGCGCGTCGCCCCAGGTGACGCTCAGCGGCGCCGGCTCCTCCACCGGCCCGAATTTTTCGTACGGCTGGAAAACGGTGAACGGCAATATCGTAAGCGGCTCGAACAGCCTTCAGGCACAAGTGAATGTTGCAGGCGTCTATACCCTGACCATCCTGAACAACGTCAATGGCTGCTCGAACGAACAGGACGTGCAGGTCACGGAAAACACCGTGCTGCCCAACGCGGAGGCCGGACCGCCGTTCACGCTCACCTGCTCCATCGATAAAGTAACGCTACAGGCATTCGCATCTGCCGGTTCTCAATACGTTTACGCCTGGAGCACCGGCAACGGACAGATAACCTCGGGCGCCAATACCCTGAATCCGCAGGTCGATCAACCCGGCGTTTACACACTGCTGGTGACCAATAAAAATACCGGCTGCCAAAAATCGGACGACGTGGAGATATTCAGGGAAACCAACATTCCCACCGATTTTGTTTTCGATTTGCAACGGCCTTCCTGCAAGGACAACGACGGGGTGATCACGTTCCAGCAGGTACAGGGCGGTGTAGGACCTTATGTATACTCCATCAACGACGGTCAGAACTTCGTGTCGGAACTCGAGTTTGAAAATATCGTTCCCGGCACCTACGACCTGTGGATACAGGACATCAATGGTTGCGAGTTCCATAAAAAACTGGTGGTGCCCAAGGCTCCCGATCCGGGGATTTCCATTGATCCTGAATTCAACATTCAACTCGGCGATTCCCTGCAACTCCACGCCGTGTTATCGCCTGGTTATTCCCTGGCCCTGATAGACAGTGTGGTTTGGACGCCGCTCGATGGCCTGACCTTCACCGGTACCGATATTTTCAGCCGGCTGAAACCCATCGCCAAACCGTTCAAACCCACGGAATACACCGTCACCGTGTACAGCATCGACGGCTGTCAGGCCAGCGACCGCGTATTGATCCGGGTGGATAACGAACCGCATATCTACATCCCGAACGCATTCTCCCCCTGGCACGAAGACGGTAAAAATGACGTGGTGTTTATCTCTGCCGATCCCGACCAGATCGTACAGATCACTTCATTCCAGATTTTCGACCGCTGGGGCAACATGGTGTTCCGCGACTATAACTTCCAGCCCAACGACCCGAAACACGGCTGGGATGGTTTCCGCGACGGAAAGATCATGGATCCCGCCGTTTTCGTGTACTACGCCGAAATTGAACTGATCGACGGGAGGAAACTGCTGTACAAAGGGGATGTGACGCTGGTGTGGTAAATTGGGGTTAGCGGGTTTCTGGTTTGAAGGCTAGAGAGGCTGTCTCATCAGTACTTGTACATTGCAAATTGGTCATTGAACATTGGACATTTCCAAATTAAAAATAGAAAATTATAAAATTTTAAATTTTAAA
>CALEYM010000548.1 GCA_937926185.1 uncultured Bacteroidota bacterium
ATGCCGGTAAAAGACAGTAAAGCGATGGGAAAAACGCTCAATGTTACCTACTACGTTCACAAGGCCCTCGGTAAAACCTACACGATGACCAAACAGCCGGATCAGTACAGCGGCGGCGAACGGTACGCCCTTACCAACGGCATTGCCGGCGGCCCCCGGTCCTGGAACAACTGGGTCGGCTTGCTCAACGCCGACATGGACCCCGTGATCGATCTGGGCGAAACAACCTCGTTTGGCCGCGTGACTACTCATTTTCTGAACAACAAATCTTCCAGGATTTACCCGCCGCGCAGCATCGAAATACTGGTTTCCGACGACGGCGTCAATTTTACCTCCCTCGCCAAAAAGACCTACGACGCGGAAAACCTGAACAACACCGGTACCGAAACCGCGGAATTCAACACGCCCCGCTCCAGCGGACGTTATCTGAAAGTGCTGGCCCAGGCATTCAGGCCTGCCGACGGAAAGGATACCTGGTTGTTCATAGATGAGATTATTGTGGAATAATCCTCGAATGAGAACCAACCAAAGCAGTTCCTTCGTCGTCTTTCCCGAAGGAACTGCTCATTTTAACTTCAAGATATGCGCCCGAACCTGTTTACCCTTACCTGCGCCGGATTAATTTTCCTTTTCAGCTCCGCCCGCATCGCCGCCCAGCAAACCCCGGTACCCGACACCCTGATTTACACGGTGGAAACAAAAGACGGAAATGTCTTTTTTGGCGCCGTGGTAGAGGAAGGGGCGGAATACGTGGTGTTAAGAACCGAAAATTTCGGCGACGTGACCATTCTGCGCAAAGCAATAAGGAGTATGCGCCCCCTGGCCCGGCAAAAAATGGTGAACGGTAAGGTTTGGTTCGACAATCCATTCAGCAGCCGGTATTTTGCCGGCACCAGCGGCTACGGCCTTCGCAGGGGGGAGGGCTCCGTGGACAATGGCTGGGTCATTTTTAACCAGGTGAGTTACGGTTTTTCCGACCATTTCACCCTGGGCATCGGCCTGGCGCCCCTGTTGATCTTCGACGGACCCTTTCCGCTGTGGATCACGCCCAAGTTTTCTTTCCCCTTGAAAAAAGACCGGCTCAATCTGGCTGTCGGCGGTATGTACGGCCGGGCGTACAGCGATTACGAGTTCGACGATTCCCGCTTCGGCGCCGTGTACAGCCAGCTCACGGTCGGCTCGCGCGACGCCAACCTGAGCGTGGGTATCGGATACGGTTTTTCCGATGGATCCTGGTCGCAAAGGCCCCTTTTTTCCATCAATGGTTTGCTCCGAACCAGCCCGCGGTTTGCTTTGATCCTGGAGTCATACATCGTCACCTCCGAATATGAGTTCGACTCTTTTGGCCTGGCGGGTACGGGCGTCCGGTTTATGGGCCGGCGATTCGCGCTCGACGTGGCACTGTTGTCCGCCATTTTCCCGGACGATGGCGTCTATCCGATTCCCTGGGTGAGCATGCATGTGCCCTTTGGCATGTCCCGGATGCAATAACCCCGGCATGTCCGGCTATTCCACTTTCAGGGTCTTTACCTCTCCGTTCGGCGTCACCCAGATAAATTCTTTTTTGATCTCGGTTTTTACCGCCGGCTTATATGGCGGGAGGGTGTACTGCGCAATAAGGTTATAAGAAAACTGAACAGCCGGCTCCAGGATTTGCGGGTTGATGACGATATCGTAGTCATTGGCCGGAATGGCATTGTAGAAGCGGCTGACCGGTTTGTCGGCGGTATTCACCACGGCGTTGTTTTTATCGCTCTGGTCGAGCAGTTGGGTGCTGAAAGCCTGGTAACTTTCGTAGCGGTTGATGGGATAGGCGACCCATGCATTCTCAGCGGTGATCAGGTATGCTGAATCAAGCTTTATTCCTATGGATCGATAGCGCGCTTCGATGTCGTTGAGGTAGGCGAATGTCGTTTCGCGCAGCTCCTTGTACGCCTTGTTGGGGTCGTTGATGAAATAATCGACTTTGACGATGTCGTAAATCTCCTGCTGCGCGGCAGCGGTGACGATATCATCGAGCAGAGCGGGGTTGGCGTAACGGATGTGTACGTTTTTTTGCAATTCGAAACCTTTAGGGATTTCCGTGTAGGTTTTTTTGGAAAACAACTTTTTGCTCACGTCGTATTCGTAGCGGGGCAAAAAATTCACCATGTCCACATAGATATCGGCGGCGGGGATACCGAGGCCTTTTATGGCCGTCAGAAAACCGTTAAGCCGGTTATTCAGCAAAGTATTGGTTTCTTCGGCTGTTTTTCCCACCTGTAATACGCTGAAAATGGCCGTGTACGAATCGGCGCGCTGGTTGGACAACGCGTTGATCGAGATTTCCAGTACGTTGTCGTCGCGCAGTCGGGCGCTTTTGGGTACGGCCCTGAACTGGGCATTGGGCGTCACATTCTGATACTGTTTTTGGTTTTGTTCGCCGTAGTTGCCCATCACCTGGGCCGGAGATACAGCGGGAATGAGTAGTAAAGCCAGAAATAAGTTAAGGTGTTTCATGTCAGTATGGTTGTTTTTTTACAAACGTCCAAATCAAGCTCTTCGCGTTTGAACTTTTAAAATATGGCGCCACATAAGGCTGTTTCATCATGGCGGCTCCTGACCAATCTCATTTCAAAGCAGTTTCAGCATTAGGATATTTGGAGATGGATAAGGTGTCTGATCCGCTAAATTTTCCGTGTTATGAAACGCCTTTTGTTCCTCGTTTTCTTTGTTTTAATTTTTCCAGCCTGCGAACCGCTTGTAGAAACATTCGACGAAGAAATGCCATGCCAGTTGTACGAGGCCACCGTAAAAAAACAGGCGCCGGCGCCGGGCAACACCTTGTTGGTCATGACCTGGAATATGCGCTACGGGGCCGGCAGGCTTGGCTGGTTCGGCGATTCCTGCGGCGACCGCGTCATTCTCAGCGCCGGCGAAGTATTTCCCACACTGGAACAAATTGCCGCGCGCATAGAGACCATCAGGCCTGATATTGTGCTGTTGCAGGAGATTGACATCGATTCCAAACGTTCAGCTTATATTGACCAGATGCAGTACCTGCTGGATCATACCTATCTCAATTACGGGGTATATGCCTCCAACTGGAAATCGCAATTTATCCCCAGCGATGGCATCGGGCGTATGGATGAAGGCAATGCGATTTTGTCGCCCTGGCCGCTGGATGACGCAAAACGGTTTCAATTGCCCCTGCGCAATGATATCGATGCGCTAACGCGGTATTTTTATGTTCGGGAAAATGTCATGCTGGCCCGGGTGAATATGCCGGGCACGGATAACATTTACGCGGTGAGTACTCACCTGGTCGCCAACTCCAGGGATGATACCAAAAAACGGCAGTTGGATGAATTTGTTTCCATTTTGCAGGATTTGCACCGCCAGGGAAATTATTTTATTGCCGGCGGCGACTTGAACCTGATTCCGCCCAACGCCGATTCCACTGATTATTGCGATGAGAGGGCCTGTGCGGGCGACCGTTATCACGGGCCGAACGACGATCCGACGCACCTGGAAGGCGCCAATTATGCGCCGGAAATCACGTGGCTTAACCCACTCTTCGACGAATTTTTGCCTTCGCTCACGCTTGCTGAATATAAAACCGGCGAAAAGAAATATTTCACCAACGCTCAGATCAACAGCGATTATAACAGCACCCTCGACTACCTCTTTTCGAATTCAGCATGGGCGCCCGGTTCGCACCAGGTATACCATGAATCGCAAGAGTCGGACCACTGCCCGGTCACGGCCCTTTGGGTTATTCCAAAATGAATACAATTATTGCGTCGCCATGTTCCAGATAATTCATTTCATCCGTCGCTGGATTTTAGCTTTGAGTCTCGCGTTACCGGCGGCGGTGTTGCTTGCCCAAAAACCTTTACCGCCGGAATCTCCGTATTTTTTTTCCAATACAGCCTACACCCTGCCGGCACGGCGCGGCGGTTTTTCGCTCCTGCACACTTCCCGGTATGGCATAGGCAGCGGACTGGAACTGGGCTTTCATCCGCTGCTCGTTTTTCTGTCGCCGGATATTGAGCTGAAATGGAAACAAATAGAAACACCAGGATATACGCTTTCCAGTTTTCATAGCGTCAACTATCCCTCCCTGCTGATGCGCACAGTGCAAATCGAAGGCGCCGGCGGTTTCATTTCGCGGGAATTTGACATGCCGGATATGTTCGCTTTTCAAAACGGAGTAATGCTGAGCAAGGAGATTCGGAAAGGGCATCATCTTACCGGCAAGGCACTTTTTGAGTTTTCGGTACACAGCTCCCCGCCCGATGAACGCAGTACCGTCGATTTGCCCATTGTTTTTCCGCGTTCCGCGGTTTACTACAAAGGCTACGGATTTATCGCGGGCGCGGCGTTTGAAGGCCGGCTCTTCGGGCGTTTTGCTTACCTGGCCACTTCCGACGCTTATTTTTTCCCAAAAGGCGGTCTTGATTTCTTCAGTGAAAGCAGCCTTTGCCTGATTTGGCAAACCGGCAGGCGGTTCATGCTGCTGGGTGGAGCAGAGCTCACTTTTGGTGAATATCCTTTCGGCGCCCAGTGGCACTTGTTGCCTGTGCTGGACTTCCGATGGTTTTTACGCGTTTGACGCGGCCTATCGCTGCTTCGGGTAATCTTAAACTTTGTTTTACAGCGGACAGTTGAAGCGGAATTGTTTAATCTTTCTCAAAATAATCCGCAGAAGAATAAACAGTGCATGGTAATGGATGTTATAACACCGTTTTTTACCAGCACACTGATTCATTCTGCCACTCATTTCCCTTTCAATGACAAACCGCTTGTTCAACGGCCACCACGAAGCCTTTCAGGACTCCGACGATTTAGCCGAACTTCATGCCGCTTCCGCGGCAGACACCCCTATGCACGCCCATGCCTTCGACCTGACCGATACGGAAAAGGTAGCCCAGATCACCGATCATTTTGCCGGTATCATGGAAATCCTCGGGCTCGACCTGCGCGACGACAGCCTGCGCGGCACTCCGCAACGGGTAGCAAAAATGTACGTGCAGGAGATTTTTCGCGGACTGAACCCGGCCAACAAACCGAAGGCCACGACTTTTGAAAATAAATATCAGTACCGGCGCCTTGTCGTGGAACGCAATATCCCGCTGCAAAGCACCTGCGAACACCACTTTCAGCCCATTTTCGGTGTGGCGCACGTGGCCTATATCCCCAATGGGCGGGTTATCGGCTTGTCCAAACTGAATCGTATTGTGGACTATTACGCCCGGCGCCCCCAAGTGCAGGAACGCCTCACCGTACAAATCGCCGATGAGTTAAAAGATACGTTGCAAACCGACGATGTGGCGGTGTACATCGACGCCAAACATATGTGCGTTCAGGCGCGCGGGGTCGAGCACCACGGCGCCAGCACCATTACGGCGGAGTATTCGGGTAAGTTTCTTAATGAAACGACAAAACGGGAGTTTTTGATGGCGATCAATTCCAGAATGCCGGATTAGGTTTGTTGATTTGTTGATTTGAGTGCCCAAGCGCTGGTTCTTTCAAATCAACAAATCAACAAATCAACGAATTCATTTGGCCGCGGCAAATCGTTTGGCTACTTCTTTCCAGTTCACCACATTCCACCAGGCGGAAATATAGTCGGGCCGGCGGTTTTGGTAGTGCAGGTAATAGGCGTGCTCCCATACGTCGAGGCCGAGGATGGGGCGGCCGGGTTTTTCGGCAAGGTCCATCAGCGGATTGTCCTGGTTCGGCGTGGAGGTAACGAACAGGCCGCCGTCTTCACCCACGCAAAGCCACGCCCAGCCGGAGCCGAAGCGGGTAGCGCCGGCTGCCGCGAATTGTTTTTTAAATTCGTCGAACGATCCGAACGTTTTGTCAATAGCCGCGCCCAGGTCGCCGTCCGGGGCGCCGCCGGCATTTGGCGCCATAATTTCCCAGAACATGGTATGATTCCAATGGCCGCCGCCGTTGTTGCGCACGGCCGCGGGCAGTTTGGACACGTTAGCCAGCAATGCTTCAAGGCTTTTGCCCTCATGTTCGGTGCCCTGAATGGCGGCGTTAAGGTTATTGACATAAGCCGCATGGTGTTTGCCGTGATGGATTTCCATGGTGCGCGCGTCGATATGCGGTTCAAGCGCGGTGGGGGGGTAGGGTAAGTCAGGAAGTGTGAATGCCATTTGCAACTTTGGATTTGATTTGTGTGGAAACAGCCTGCAAAGTAAGAAGTTCATGCGATTGGCGGTAAAAGATCAGCGCCCGATGTTCTCCTTTGAACAACGGGCGCTTGATACCAGAATAGTGTTTGTCCGCCTGCATCGCCGGATTAGGGTTGTTGCTGCTCTAAGGCGATGCTGCAATAAGAGTGTGAACATGGCGGCAAGGCTGCCGCGATATTGTCCTTAAAGGGGGTGCCCCGGCTTTCGCCGGGACGGGTAAAACGCGTTTTGAATATTAAATAAACAAAATGAATGTAAAAAAACAGGGGGGTATTATCAAGTGGGCATAGTGTAATCGGTTTCTGTGATGCCCGGTACAAATGTACGGGCACATTATTGCGCAAACTATCCGGAAAAATCCCCTTTTTTTTTAGGGGAAAACCCTGAAATTCGCTCAAACCGGCACGGTTACCATGGTACTGGCGCCCTGCCCTTTGGCCGATTGGATGCTGATTTCACCTTTCAGGAAGGAAACGCGCTGGGCAATATTGTCGGTGCCCATCCCTTTGGGCGTGACGCCGGGTTCGTATCCCGTGCCATTGTCTTCCACCAGCAGGGCGAGTTCGTTTTCCGTGCGGGTCAGTTGCACCAGAATTTCGGTGGCCGAGGCGTGTTTCAGGCTATTTTGTAATAACTCCTGTACGATGCGATAACAATTGAGGGCGAGGGTATGATCCAGATTGGAAAAATCGCCGAAGTGCTGGAAATCGATGGCCGGCCCGCCTTCCATCTGAACGCGTACGATCAGGTCGCGCACGGCCTTCATCAGCCCGAACTGGTGCAGGTTGCCCGGTTGCAGATTTCGGGCGATCTGGCGTGTTTCGGCGATGGTATCGTCGAGCAGGCCTTTTATTTTGGTGAATTCCTCGTTGACCGGAAGTCCGGGGATTTTACCCGATAAATTATCCAGGCGCATGCGGGTGGCGGCCAGCAACCCGCCGAGGCTGTCGTGTAAGTCATGAGCAATCCTCCTGCGTTCGCTTTCCTGGCCCTCCAGCATACTTTGCATGGTTTCGATTTTCAGGGCGTCTTCCAGTTGCCGGATGGTTTGTTGGTTGATTTTTTCGTTTTGTTGAGCAATAACGCGGTTGGTATACAGGCGATGTTTGTAGTCGCGGATCATAAAGATCAGCGCCAGGATAATAGCGCCGAAGAACAACAGCAGGACGTAGAAAAAATCGCGTTGTTGCCGGATGGATATTTCGATGGCCTTTTTTTCGCGGGTCATGGCATCGAGCAGCCGCGATTTTTCCTCCACGCCGTATAATATTGCCAGGCGGTCGGATGCGCCGGTGCGGTATCGGTTCAGCAGGG
>CALEYM010000549.1 GCA_937926185.1 uncultured Bacteroidota bacterium
CTTCAAAAAAATTTGGCATACGTTCACCTGCCTACTTATCAACTATTCAAAACATTGGCACCATTTACGCCGAAACAGGGGATTATAAAAATGCTTTAGTGGCCCTAAACGAGGCATCTGAAATTCAGAAACATATTGGAATTAACCCTGTTGATTATGTCAACCTTTTAAAAACAATAGCTTTTGTCCATATAGAAACAGGCAACTACGACGAAGCGCAAGGATTATTAAATGAAGCGCTTCAACTTATTGCCAATGAGATTGGAAATAAAGACGATTTATACGCATCAGCCATCAACAACATCGCTTATTTATACAAAACTCAAAAAAAGTATGACAAAGCGAGAGACCTGTATCTTGAGTCATTAAAAATTTTCAGCAAAGTACATTCTATTACGCATCATGATTATATTTCAAATGTCAAAAACATTATTGAAATATCTGTCAGTTCGCAAATTCCGGATAGCATACTACATTATTCTAAAGCGTTAATTGACAGCAGATACAAACAGATCAACGATTTCTATTTATTCATGTCAGAAGAAGAAAGAGATCAATTTTCAAATGCATATTTAGAGGCGGATAATAACCTCATTAATTCAATAAAACTTGATAGCAATGACACGCTTTTAGAGATTCAATATAATATGGCTTTAATGATAAAAGGTATTCAGCTGCATATTACTAAAAAATCAATGGAACATGTATTTGAATCCGAAGACAAAACAGTAAGGAAACACTTTTCCGATTTGACTTCATTGAGAAGTAAAATTTCGAAATTGAATTCTGAAACTAATCCAGATTCATCAGCATTAGATTCATTAGAAACAAAGGCAGAAAACATTGAAAAGGAAATCAACAGGTATTCAGAAGATTATAAAATGATGAATCGGGCTAACAGTGCCAATTACAAGAATATCCGTGAAGCATTAAAGCCAGACGAGTCGGCTGTTGAATTTGTGCGTTTCAAAAACTATTTGGAATCTGATTCTGCGTATTATGTAGCCTTGATAGTTTTAAATAACAAAGAGTATCCTGTTATGTATAAATTAACTACTGAAAAACGGCTTGCCGAATTAATTAGAGACTATAGCAATCTGGGTAATTCGAATCTCTACGCTGCTGCCCCCGCCCGCCAAACCCGCAGCGGCGAACTCCTCGATGCCGCCCCCGCCTACGGCGCCGAACTCTACAAGCTCATCTGGAAACCTCTCGACAGCCTGCTGCAAGCCAACAACATAAAAACCGTGTACTTCTCCCCCTCCGGCCTGCTCCACCGCGTGGCTTTCGCCGCCCTGCCCGTTCCCCCCTTCAGGGGGGCCAGGGGGGTGCTCTCCGACCGCTACGCCCTCCACCAACTCGGCAGCACCCGCTCCCTCGTGGTCAAAACGCCCCAACCGGTAGCAAAGGACTACTCAGCCGCCGTCTTCGGCGGCGTCCGGTACGACCGAACCGCCACCCTGGCCGCCGACAGCGCGCTGGCCGAGATCACCGACAACCGCCTCTGGAACCTCATCGACAAACCTGCCGAACGCGGCAGCGACGACGGGGGCTTCGACTACCTGCCCGGAACCCAGCAGGAAGCCCGCCGGCTCGAACAACTGCTCGCGAAAAACCGCGTGCGCGCGCGAACGCATACCGGCGACCGGGCCACCGAAGAAGCCCTCAAAGCCCTGGGCCGCGACACCGTCAAAAGTCCCGACATCCTGCACATCGCCACCCACGGCTTTTTCTTCCCGGATCCGGAAAAACGCAAGGAACAGCGCTTCGGCGACGAAAACGCGTTCAAATGGAACGAAAATCCGCTCTTCCGCTCGGGCCTGGCACTCGCCGGCGCCAACGCGGCCTGGAGCGGCCAGCCCACGCCCGGCAACATAGAAGACGGCATCGTCACTGCCTACGAGATCAGCCACCTCAACCTGTCGAATACCAAACTCGCCGTGCTCTCCGCCTGTCAGACCGGCCTTGGCGACATCAAAGGCTCCGAAGGCGTGTACGGCCTGCAACGCGCCTTCAAAATGGCCGGCGTGGATTACCTGCTGGTGAGCCTCTGGCAGGTGCCGGACAAAGAGACCGCCGAGTTCATGGACGTTTTTTACAAAACCTGGCTGGGCGGAAAGACGATACACGAAGCGTTTGCGAAAGCGCAGAAAAAGATGCGGAAGAAGTACAAGGAGGTGTATAAGTGGGGGGCCTGGGTGTTGGTGGAATAAAAAAATTTCAAATCCCGGTTACATTCAGCAATACGGCAAACATTAACAGGCATCACATTTCAAACAATCAAAAACATTCGAACAATGAAAAAGTGCCTGTTTACCGTACTGCTTGCCGCCTTTGCGGCCACCCTTTCTTCCGCCCAAGCCGAATCCACCCTGCGCCTCATCAACAACACCAGCAAAGCCATTTACGTCGCGTACGCCGTCTATGAAGAAGACGGCGGCTGGACAACGGACGGCTGGTTCAAGGTGGAATCTTATGACGAACGGGAAATAGACCTGGATGATTACGAGGGGAACGTTTATATCCACGGCCACAACTCCACCGGCAACTGGGGTAAAGACGTTTACCTGTGCACCGGCGGCAGCTCCGGGTTCACCGTGCGCAATGCCGACAAAATCCGCTGCGAATATTCCAGGCGTTTTTCCCAAACCCGGATCAGTAAAGGCGAAACAAAAATCTGGACTTTCAATCCTTAACTTATGCAAGAAGACACGTTGAGCGCCTGCCGCGAACTCATGCGCCAGGGAAAAACCGGACAGACCCTCGAGGTACTGTCCGGTTTTTGCCGGCAAAACGACCACCCAGCCCTGAATGACGTGCTGCTGCTCTCCGGACAATACAACCAACACCGGAAAAACGCCGCGCTCGGCCTCAGCGCCGGCGGCGCCGAGGAAAACCGGATCGCCAAAGCCGTTCTGGAAATCCTGGACACGTTGGAAGAGCGCCGGAGCGGGCCAATAAGGCCGCAAAAATTTTGGTTTTACCTGCTTGCCGCCGCCGGCGTCATCGTGCTGATCTTTGTAATAAAACTGTTGACGGCGCCCGGCTCCAACACGACACACGGATCGCAAAGCCCGATCATCCAGGGAAACCAGACCACATTGGAATACAACAACAACCCGGACACCAATGCCGTACCTGAACAAAAATAGAAGTATCCTGCTGCTCATGCTCGGCTTTCTGTGCCAGTGGGGCCTGCCCGCGCAAACCGCCACTTTCGGCGACCAAAGCCCCATCCTGCGCGGCGTCAATAACAGTGTGCGGTATTTCAACAACGAACGGACCGGCGGCAAGGTGCCGGACGCCGTTATTCCGCTGCTGGCCGGCGTACTCATCGTCAACAAGGCCGATCCCGCTTCCACACAGTTCCAACGGGCCGTGAACGCCTGGCTGGAAAAATACACGGCCCTGGCGCAAAAAATTGAAAAGATAACCGATGTCAGCCTCAAAGCCGCGGCTGCCAGGCTGCTCGCCGAGGGCAATTTCCCAGAGGTGGAAAACCTGCTCCGGGAAAAAAGCCGGTATGAAGACCTGGTCGCCTTTTTCCCCGCGTCTTACCAAACCGCGGGCGCCCAAAGCCCCATTCTGGTCGGCGACAATTCGACGGTTACTTACGTCGTCAACAAGATCATTGAATATAAACTTCCCGAATCCCTGACCCAAAACCTGCTCGACCGCCTGTATGCCCAGGATCAAAAGATCAATGCCCTGAGCGTACGGATGGCCGACCGCGAGCAGGCCGTCGAAATCTGGATCGCGCAATACCGGGCATTGGAGTTGCAGCTCCGCAATAGTCCCGATTCGGTCAACCGCGCCGCCTGGCGCTATTTTTACCAGGGTAAACTCGACTCCGCGTTGCTCGAAATCAACAAAGCGCAAACTGCCGCTGCCAGCCTCGGAAGGATCAGTTTCCTGAAGGCCCGGATTCAAATCCTGCAATTCGATTACGCCAACTACGATCGCTCCTTCGCAGAAATCCACAAAAACTTCCAGATCGCAAGCTTGCTGGAAAGCGGGTCGCCCGAAATCCAATACCAATACGCCATGTTTTTTGTCGAATTTTCCGCCGATAACATAAAACGGGTCGAGGTGTTGGAAAATGCCTACAAGGCGATTCCGGCGGACAGCCTGTCGATGAAACTCCAGATCGCGCTGCAATTAGCCGACGCCTATATCAACCTGCAACGCAACCTCACTGCCGAACAATACCTGCAATCGGCGCGGCGCCTGTTAGCCGCGGGGCAAAATGATACGCTCCGCGCGGAAAACCTGTTCCTCACGCATTTGGCATTCTCCCGCCTGCACGGCTATTCCGGAAAAAGCGACCGGGCACTGGCCCATTGCGACAGCGCGCTGGCCATTGCCCGCGATTTCCCCCCGGTGCAATCCAGGTATAAAAAACTGTGGTACGTCGTCCGGCTGAACCGTATCAGCGCCGGCCAGCTCGGCGCTCCGGCTACCCTGCCGGCGGGTTTGACAGCTTACGACCACATGCTGGAAGAAGCGGCAGCCGGCCTGGAAAAAAGCGCCGCCAATGCCGTATTTCTGGCGGAACGATATGGTTTCCTGGCCGGACAGTACCAGGCGAACGGCAAACTGCCCGCGGCCAAAAACACCCTGCTCAAAAACGAGGCGCTGCTCCGCCCCTATATTAACCCGAAAGGCCAGCTGTATTTTCAGTTGTACTTCAACAACTGGCTGCAATTGTTGAGTGTCCTGTCCTCCAACGCGGATTACGCGGAATGGGGCCTGACGTTACAAAGCATGGACACTTTGCTGTCGCGATGGTCGGATGCCGGCGATTTCAGCGTCCAGAAATCCCGGCTCGATTTTGAATACGGCGCCTTTCTCGCCGCCCATAAAAAACACGAAGCGGCCATAGACCGCTTTCAAAAATGCCTGGACTTTTTGCTGCGGGCGCTGCCTTCCAATCCCGAAGGCTACGCTTTTCATACCGCCAAAAGTATCGACAACATCGGCAGCTGTTATGCCACGTTGTACAAGCCGGAGGAGGGCATCGCCTATTTGCGCTCGCAGTTGGCCGGCATCGACCGGATACAAAGCCTGGACGATAAAAACTACACCTTTGCCAAAATAAAAATATACCGGCAAATCGGAAACCTATACCAGATAAACGGTCAAATGGACAGCGCGCGCTTACAACTGCAAACCGGCCTGCGGGAAGCCGAAATCCGGCTCAGCGCCTCGAACGATGCTTTTCTCTATGATTTTATCAGCCTCTCGCTCGATTACGCGGCCTTCTATCTGAATATTGACAACAGCCGCGCGGTCGCCATCGCCGAAAATGCCAAAAATAAAATCAACCATTACACCGCGATCAATCCTTATTTACGACAAAAATACCTGCCCGATCTGGCGCACACCACCGCGTACGCGGCCCATATCCACGCGCTTTCACGGGAGTTAGAACAAGCCGATGAGGCCTACGCCGAGGCGTACCGGCTCTATTCCGAAATGACGCAGCCCACTATACAGGCGCGTTTTATGTTTGCCAATTTTATCCTGATGTACTGCGATTTCCTGCATAATACCGAATATCTGTTCCCAAAACTTTCCAAAAAAGAACGCAATGCCCGCGCTGCCCGGAAATGCCGTTATGCCGCCGAAGGACTGGAGCAATGGAAAAACCTTCCGGATGATTCCGGCAAAGCCGATGTAATGAAACGCCTGAACGCCTTTCTGCAAACATGCAGGTAGCTTTCCCGTCCACCGTCTACCGTCTACCGTCCACCGTCCACCGTCCACCGTTTTAAATCTGTTTATATGAAAACCTTCTTTCAATGTATTTTGTCCTTATTCCTGGCTATCGTTTCGGTTGATAGCGCCTCCGCCCAGTTATTTATCGCGCGGGCCGCACTGGAAGAATTTTACGCCGACGACGATATCGCGGCAGACCTTCAGGCAGCCGGGTACCGAAAGGTCTCGCCCTCCGAGCTCCCTTCTGAAATTGCCGATCCCATGCAAGGCATGGTTAATTACATCGACGAAAATTTTGGCGACGCGGCCAAGCGGTATTACATCAACGAGTCGAGCGGCGCGGTGTTGTTATACGGCGTGGAACATAGCGATGAAGCCGTCTTTTTGTATGCGGTCAATTTTTTCAGCGGCAATGAAAACGCCGTTGAGCGAATCCGGGAACTCTTCACCAAGAACGAGCTGAATTTCGACTATGAATCGGACGGGCAATACGTCTATTCCGACGGCGACGATGCCGGCGGCCTGGTGGCCCTCCTGGCCAACGGAATAGTGATATTTGCTTACTTCGAACCCTGATTTCACCCATCACTCATCGCTCATCACTCATCACTCATCACTCATCGCTCATCACTAATCACTCATCGCTCATCACTAATTTCAACTGCCCCGCCGCCTTCATCAACTTCAGCGCCGCCAGTTTATAACTAAAAACCTGTTGCCAGTAGTTGGTTTCTGCCTCGGAAAGGGCGGTTTGGGCGTTGAGCAACTCGCCGAGCGCGATTACACCTTCCTGATACTGGAGGGTGAGTTTGGCGGCGATCTCGCGGGCCAGGGCGACGTTGTCTTCCTGTGTGTGCAGCAGTTGAAGGGCGCCGGCGAGCTGGTCGCGGGCCTGGTAGAACTCCAGTTGCCGGGCGGCGTCGAGTTGGCGGCGGTCTTCCTCGATTTTAAGGCCGTCGATGGTCATCTGGCCGGCTTTGTGGCGGCGGCTGAAGCCGTCGAAGATGGGCACTTCCACCTTGAAGCCCACGGCAGCCAGGCCGTACCAGCGGTGCCCGGTATCGAAAAAATTGACGTTTGTGCGCTGGGTCTGGAGGCCGGCAAGGGCGTAGGCATGCACACGGGGCATGGCTTCTCCGCGCAGGCTTCGGATTTGGATGCGGTTCAGTTCCAGCTGATTTTGCAGCAGGCGGTTTTCGGTGGTGGATTCCAGTTCGAGGTTCAGGGCTTGCCAGCGGGCGGAATCGGCGGCCGGGGTAATCGGCGCCTCGGTCGGCGTAACGGATTCCTCGTAAGGAATACCGCAGAGAAATTGCAGCGTCCGGTGCAGTGCCTGTATGCCGTTGAGCAGGTTTTGCCGCTGCGTTTCCAGGTTGGCGCGCGCTACTTGTATCCGTTTGACATCCGTCGGGATGCCGTAGCCGTTGGCCACCTGAAGTTCGGCCATACGTTGCAGGGCCTTGAGTTTGTCGAGATTGGCATTCACCGAGCGCAGGAGTTGTTCGGTTTGCAGGGATTGATAAAAAACGGTGGCCGTGTTGAAGAGCACCTCTTCCTCCGCGCGGTTGACGAGCAGGTCGTACAACGCGCGGCTGATGTTGGCCGCAGGCGCCATGCGGCGGGCGGATTCGTTGTAGAGGGGTTGTTGCACGTTCAGCGTTGCGCCCAGTTGCCAGGGCTGGCCGAAGGTGGCCGGCACGTAATCGCCGTCGGCGCCGCCAAATAGTTCCGCTGGCAAAAACTGGGCGCCCAGCACGGGGAAATAATCGAAACCGACGCCGGCATTGATTTGCGGCAGGTAGGCGCTTTTACCTTCGCGAAAGCGCAACTCCAGGCTTTCGCGGTCGAGGCGGGACTTTTTGATCTGTGCGCTGTTGGTCAACGCAAGGTTGAGCGTTTCCTGTAACGTAAGCTGGCGGGTGGCGGGTTGGGCGTACGTGCTTGCCGCGAGAACCCAGCAGCAAGGGAGCAGGCGTAAAAAAAGTTTCATGGGGCAAAGGTAGAGCGATTTGATTTTTTGACCCGATGATTTACCTCACCAACGTTACATCCCCCATCATCAGTTCTTCCCGGCCGTCGGTGAAATGCAGCACCGCGCGCCAGAGGTAAACGCCCGGCGGGGCTTCGTCGCGTCCGTCGGCGCCATCCCAACCCGAACCGGGATCGTTGACGGGGAAATTACGGTTTTCAAACCATAATCGCCCAAAACGGTCGTACACGGAGAAGGAAGCCACGTCGCGGATGCCGCCGCTGCCGTACACGGTAAAACGATGGTTTTCGGGGTTTTTCGCCAGCGGCGAGAAAACATTGGGCAGGTAAATGTCGCGTTTGCGCGTCACGGTGATGCGTATTTCGTCCAGCGCCACGCAGCCGTCGACGCTCATGGCCCGGAGTTCGTAAACGCCGCTAAATGCCGGCAGCAGCAGCATTTCTTCGTTGGTCACAGTAATAGCGCCCGGCGACGGGGTCCAGATCAGGCTATCGGCAGGGGGATCAATATTCGGGAAAAGGCGCAGGGTATCGCCGGTGAACAGGGTGATATCGGGGCCGAGATCGAGGGTGAATTGCAGTCCGCTGGGCAACACCACGCCCGCGGTGTAGCGGCAGGTGGCGGCATCGGTAATGTGCAGGAAATAAGGGCCGTGCGCAAGATTGCTCCATTCTGTCTGATCGCCGGGCGGGTTGGCGTTCAATGCGAATTGATAGGGCGGCAGCCCGCCGGACACCGAAGTGACGCTGATCTGGCCGCTGTTCTGGCCGAAACAGGTTTCGCCTATTGTTTCCACGTTTACCGTAATCGGCGGCGGCGCGGACAGCAGGGTGTCGGCGGTGAACAGACAGCCCCGCGTATCAGTCACGGTCACGGACAGCGGGCCGGGGCCCAGGCTGTCGGCCCGCGCGCCCTTGTCGCCGTTCGACCAGTTAAAGGTCAGGGCCGGGGTTCCGCCGGTAGCTTCTATTTGCACCACACCGTTTTTATCGCCGGCACAGGCCAGTTGAAAACCATTTGTACCGGTCAGCAACAGGAATTTTGCCTGCAAAGGCGGCGGTTCGGCAATGGGTATCTGCACTGTTGTATCGGCGTTCAGCCCATCGGTGAACGCAAAACGGTACAACCCCGGTGGCAGGCCCGCCAGCAGGATCGGCTGGTTGAGGGCGGCAAACTGGCCTACGCCCTGCGCGTTGTCGTTCAGGTTGATCCACTGAAAATCTACCGGGAGGGCGCCGGCCTGCAGGGTCAATTCCAGGCGGCCGTCTTTGCGACCGGCGCAGGAGATGCTTGTGGCGGAGATTTGGACAAGGGGTTGTGCCGGCGCAGCGGCGGCCAGAAGACAGAGTACTCCCAAATAAATGATTTTCATTTTCTCATAGTGTTTTGGGCGTTACAGCATGATATTTTTCAATACGGAGGCATGGAGATTTTCTGCCAGGTATAAAGACGCGTCTATTCCCACTCCCGCTGTTTCCGGTAGGCCACGCCCCGGAAAAACGCCACAGAGGAGCCATCTGCTTTTGTTACGCGGATAGCGTAATTGGACACACTGTTGCCGAGATGTTCTTCGGTGGCTGCAGCGGTGAGTACGTCCCCTTCCCGTACCGCCGCCGCGTGCTCGATAGAACAATGGATCGACACGGCGTGCCGCCCGTGCGAATTACAGGCAAAAGCAAAGGCACTATCGGCCAGCGTAAAGGTGATGCCGCCATGCGCCACGCCAAAACCGTTGAGCATTTCTTTGCGCACCGTCATTTTCAAAGTGCAGGCGCCTGGCCCCACCGACACCAGTTCCATGCCCATCCATTGGCTGAACGGGTCGTTGTCGAACATGCGGTGGAAGATTTGCCGAGGAGACATGACGATTTACGATTTAATAAAACGTTCTTTTCTCCCTCGCCATTATCCGCAACAAACGGCAGCAGCGGTAGCGGTCGTCGCAGTATTCGGCATGGAGCCAGTCGAGTTGGGAAACGATGTTTTCGATGCCCAGGTCGTCGGCCCAGGCCAGCAGGCCTTTGGGGTAATTGACGCCCTGGGTCATGGCCAGGTCGATGTCGTCGCGTGTGGCAATTCTGAGGTACAGCGCATCCGCGGCTTCGTTGATGAGCATGCAAAGGATGCGGGTCAGGATTTGTTTGCCCAGGGCCTGGTCTTTGGTCGGTTCGGGTTTTACGGCGCCTTCGCGGTAATCGTAAAAGCCGCGACCGGTTTTTTGCCCGAAATAATGCGCGTCTACCAGTCTTTTCTGGGTAAAAGAGGGTTTGTAGCGGGGGTCGTAGTAAAAGGAAGTAAACACCGTTTCGGTAACGGTGTAGTTGATATCGTTGCCGATAAAATCCATCAACTCGAAAGGCCCCATGCGGAAACCGCCGAGATCGCGCATGGCCCAGTCGATGGTGGCGGCATCGGCAATACCCTCGTCGAGCATGCGCAAGGCCTCGCCGTAATAAGGGCGGGCGACGCGGTTGACGATAAAACCGGGAGTATCTTTGGCAATAACGGTCGTTTTTCCCCAGCAATTGATGAGCTTGCGGGCTTTTTCCACAAAGCGCGCTTCGGTTTGCAGTGCCGGGATGATCTCCACCAGCCGCATCAGGGGCGCCGGGTTGAAAAAGTGAATCCCCATGATGCGCTCCGGGTGCTGCATCTGGGCGCCCATGGCCGAGACGGAAAGCGAAGAGGTATTGCTGGCAATAATGGTTTCCGGCCCCACGATCGCCTCGATGCTTTTAAAAGCGATTTGTTTTTGTTCGATGTCTTCCACAATCGCCTCGATGACGAGCGTACAATCCCGGAAATCGCTCGTATGGTCGGTAAAACGGATGCGGCTGAACAACGAATAGGCGTCGCCGTCGGTCATTTTGCCCTTCTCGACCAGGGTTTTAAGCGTGGCCTGAATTCTTTTACCCGCCTTGCTGAGCGCGGGCGTGAGGTTGTCGCACACGACCACCTCGTGTCCGCAGGAGGCGGCTACCTGGGCAATCCCGCTGCCCATGGCGCCCGCGCCGAGTATTCCGATGATTTCCATAGAATGTTGTATTCCTTGATAGCCGGGTGAATGCCGGATGCGCATTTAGACTTGAAGTAAACAACCCGTCACACTTTGCGGCGCAAAAGTAGAAAACGCTATACTCAACCGTTGTACAAGATGTACATTTGAGCGAAAATTTTTAATTGCGGATTACGGATTACGGATTGCGGATTGTCCCGAGGACTCGGGACGGATTGAGGATTAAACTGTGGTGATAAAGCATAGCCAAATGCAGCAAATAACAAATACCGAATTGCCAGCGCCACTTCGTATACTGGGTATCGACCCCGGCACCAATGTGCTGGGCTTCGCCATCATCGACGCCGATAAACGCGCCATCACCGTACTGGAGATCGGCGTGGTTACGTTTGCCCATATCAGCGACGACCACACGGTGAAACTGCGCTATATTTTCGAGCAGGTGCAGGACCTGATCCGGCAATACACGCCCTCGGAAATGGCGATAGAAGCGCCGTTTTATGGGAAAAACGTGCAGTCGATGCTCAAACTGGGCCGGGCACAGGGCGTGGCCATCGCCGCCGGCATGGTGAACGGACTGGCCACTACCGAATACATGCCCAAAAAGATCAAACGCGCCATCACCGGCAACGGCAACGCCTCCAAAGAACAAGTGGCCGGCATGCTGGAAAATATCCTGAAACGCAAATTCCAGGAAAAATACTTCGACGCTACCGACGCGCTCGCCGCGGCGGTGTGCCACTGGTTCCAGTCGTCGGGCCCGACGAAAGGGCAAAAAACGTACAGCGGCTGGGGGGCGTTTGCGAAAGACAATCCGGGGAAGGTGGGGAAGTGATCGTCATTGGGCGTCATTTTGGTTTTCCGGTAAATATTTGTTTAGCAGCGCTTTAAACCCTTTTTTACTCCTTATCGCTGCAATTAAATGTGGCGTCGGCGAAGAGGTGTCACCAGCCGAAGTATGAGGCTGGTGACACATCGAAGCAGCTCCACAGCCTGGTTGGAGATGTCACCAGCCTCATACTTCGGCTGATGACACCTCCAACCGGGCCACAAATTGCTGTCCTTATTGCACCGGCAACTGTTCTAAAAGTGCCTTTGCGTCCTGGTGTTTCTTAAAGGCGTTGTCTGCGGATAGTTTTTCAAAGGCCAGGCGCGCCTCGTGCATGCCGTTTTCCATCTTCAGGTAACAGAGCCCGAGGTTCCACAACGCGTCGTTTTTGAGGGGCGATTCCGCGCGGGAAAGCGGCGAAAAAATTTCGACGGCTTTGGCGTAGTTGCCCAGATTCATATAGGTAGCGCCGAGAAAATATTGGGCCATTTGATCTTCCGGATTCGATTCGAGGTATATTTTCAATCTTTTTTCGGCTTCTGCAAAATCCCCGTCCGCATAAAACTGCAGGGCGTCCCTGAGAGTATCGGTTTCCGTTTGAACGCCGGCCAGTCCCTGCGATTCGAGCGTGGGAATGATTTTTTGAGCGCGTTGCCGTTCTGCTCCGGGTTGATGGTATCGGGCAAAGAGCGCGGCAGGGTCCGGGGACCGGTTGCAGAACCAGAGGGCCGCGGCCAGGGTCATTAAAGATGCGGCAATTGCAATAATTCGTTTCATAATGGTTGTTTTAAAAAGTTGAACGATGCGCAGGGTCGAACCGGGCTCCGCACATTGAAGCAGTGGGCATTATCTTTTATCCACCACCACCTTCCCGTCCTTCATCACCCACTTCACGCCCTTGATCACCGCGTTGATGTCCTGCAAAGGATCGCCCGACACGGCCACGATATCGGCCAGAAAACCGGGGGCCACGGCGCCGAGTTCGGTTTCTTTACCCAGCAGGGCCGCGCCGTTTGTGGTGGCGGTTTGCAGGGCTTGTCCGGGCGTCATGCCGGCTTTGACGAACCATTCCAGTTCGCGGGTATTTTCGCCGAAACCGGTAAACAGCGCGTCGGAGCCCATCGCGATTTTGACGTTCATTTTAACGGCTAAGCGCAGCGATTCGAGGTTGCGGGCGATGAAATCCTGCAAACCTTTTACCACTTCGTCGTCGTAGCCGAATTCGTCGCGGTGGTCGGCGTAATAGCGGTTGTGGTCCACGGTAGGCACGTAAAAGGCGCCGCGCCGCACCATTTCGGCAAAAGTCTGCTCGTCCACCCCGGTGGCGTGTTCTACCGAGGTGGCGCCCGCCAGCACGGCGTCGCGCGCGCCTTCGGGGCCGTAGGAATGGATGGCCACTCGTTTGCCGGCTTTTTGGGCCACTTCCACCGCGGCCCGCATTTCGTCGTAAGTATAGGTTTGGTTGCCGCTCACGTCGTGGGCACTGCCGGTGGAGCCGTAAATTTTGATCCAGTCGACGCCGGCGGCAATTTCGCGGCGCACGGCTTTTTTCACTTCGTCCACGCCGTCGGCGCGGCCGGGGTCGAGTTCGGAAGCCCAGGGGTCGAAGGGTTGGCTGGTGACGTGCAGGCCGTGCCCCGATACGAACATGCGCGGCCCCGTCATGGCGCCCCGGTTGATGAGGTTGCGCATGTCGAGGTCCATGCCCGCCCAGGAACCGAGGTCGCGAATAGTAGTGACGCCGCATTCCAGCGTTTTCCGGGCGCTTTCCTGGGCGAGATACACCAAAACGGTCGCTCTCGAACGCTGAAGCGCCGACCAGGGCGTGGCGCCCTGTTCCTTATCCCAGAAATAAGTGATGTGCGTATGGGCGTCGATCATGCCCGGAATACCGGTGAGCGGACGCAGGTCGATCAGGGTGGTGTTTGCCGGGATGTTTTTTTCACCGGACGCCACGGTTTTGACGCGGTTACCTTCCACCACCACCACGGCGTCGTTGACGACGTTTCCCTGGCCGGTGACGAGTTTGCCGAAGCGGAGGGTGGTGGTTTGAGCGCCGAGGCTGTGCGCCAGGGGTAGCAAGCAGAGCAGGAGGAGTGTTTTCATTGTTTTGTCAGTTGATATTGCCGTCGGGTTTTCCCGGTCATACTTTGTACCCGTTTTGGACAGCCTCAAATGGATCGGTTATTTGCAGGTGTCGCTGAATTCCGCCATGGAACCGAATGGCGTTGCACACCAGACCAGTACCATGATCTGCTCGGAATTGGCAAAACAATGCGGATGTTGCTCGCCGGGTTTGGCGATTTCGCCGCGGGCAGCAAGTTCCCAGGCAGCGCCGGGTTTCGTCCGGACATACAGCTGGTACTCTACGGCGGCTCCTTTGCCGTCGGGCGGGCCGTAGAGCGTCACGGCATCCCTGGAAGAGGTTTGCACTTCCTCCGGCACTGCATGTTTGCAGGTTGCGCATTGCGTAAGCGGGAGCGGAGCGGCAGCCGGGGTTGTCGTATCCGGTGTTTTTTCAAGAACCCGTTTGTCGGATTTAGGCGCCGTGGTGGTTTGGGCGCCACCGGCAGCCGCACCGAGGAGCAGTGTAACCGACAGGGCGATTAAGCACTTGACAGAAAGATCGTTCATGTCGTAACATTAATAGGGTGAACAGTAAAGTGTAAGGTAAAAGCACGTGTTTTTTCTTAGTGTTACATTAATCCGGATTTGTGAGGCGGGGTTATCAGGATAACCGCCGGGGTGTGGATAAAAATTGGGTAGGGAAAAGGCGCGAGGGGCGTTCTATCGCCTTAAAACAGCCCGACCGGATTGACCTGCAAAAACGCCTCCCAAGGTAAGCCGCCTGCGCCGACGAGCAGCATTTTGTCCGGTGCGAATTTTTTCCGAAAAACTTCCATACCCGGCGCACCGCGCAAAACACCGCTTTTTACTTCGATGGCGAGGGTTTTGCCCCGGTATTGCAGCACAAAATCAACTTCGTCGTTGCCTTCCCGCCAGTAATACAACCGAAATCCTTCCTGTCGGGCATGGTTGAGCAAGTGGGCGCCTACTGCCGATTCAACGATGCGCCCCCATTTTTCCGGAATTGCAGTGACTTCGGCAAACGTTTCCGGTATTTGGGCGGCGAGCAGCGCCGTGTTATGCACCTGAAATTTCGGGCTGGATTGCCGTTGCCGGATGACGTTGCCCGAGAATTTTTCCAAGCCAGCCAGCAGTCCCGCTGAATCGAGCAAGGTCAGGTAATGCGACAGGGTGGTGGCATTTCCGGCATCGAGCAACTGGCCGAGTATTTTATTGAAGGCAAGTACCTGGCCCGAAAAAACGCAGCCGACTTCGAACAAACGTCGCAACAGGGCGGGTTTGTCCACGCGGGTCAGCGAGAGGATGTCGCGGGAAATACTGGGTTCGATGAGGGCGTCGGCGACGTATTTTTTCCAGCGAAATTCGTCGGTGATTAATCGTGCCGTACCGGGGTAGCCGCCGAACCAGACAAATTGCTCGCCGGAAAAACCGAACGCGGCCTGCATCTCCGTCAGCGACCAATGCCCGATGTAGGTAAGTTCAAAACGCCCGGCGAGCGATTCGGTCAGTCCCTGCTGCAACAGCAACCGCGACGAGCCCAGTAAAACGACTTTCAGCGGCGTTCCTGAGCGTGTATCGGCGTCCCAATTGGCTTTGACCGTCTCGCTCCAGTTTGGGATTTTTTGTATTTCGTCCACTGCCAGTATATACTCCGGCGCCCCTGATTGGCGGCATTTCACGCGGGCTGTTTCCCACTGCTGTTCGAGCCATGCGGTGTTGGCGTTGGCTATGCCGTCGGCGGAAACGCTGTGGCTCGGCACACTGCTTGCCGCGAGCAACTGACCAGCAAGGGTGGTTTTGCCCACCTGTCGCGGCCCGGCAAGCACTTGAATGACTGCACGGGGCTCTTCCAGCCGTTTCGCAAGCGTTTGAAAATGAGGTCTTTGAAACACAAAATATAATTTATTCAAAGTATTGA
>CALEYM010000550.1 GCA_937926185.1 uncultured Bacteroidota bacterium
AAAGTTAACCCGCTGTTAAACACCTTGTAAGGCGTCTGCTTTGCCGTACTTTTGTCCGGCTTTTACCAATTCTTCTACTTTATTTTAAAAACATGAAAAGAATACTCTTTGTAATGGCGCTCGCCTTCGGCGCCGCGGGCTTGTTTGCCCAAGCCAAATCGCTGCCCTCGGCCAATGTAAAAACCCTGGAAGGTCAAACCCTGAATATACAGGAGCTGGGTAAATCGGGTAAAATTACCGTTATCAGCTTCTGGGCCACCTGGTGTTCGCCCTGCAAAAAAGAACTGGATGCCATTAAAGACTATTACGGAGAATGGAAAGAAAAATACAACCTGGAATTTGTGGCCGTCAGCGTCGATGATCCCCGCACGGCAGCCAAAATTCCGGCCATGGTAGCCGAAAAAGGCTGGGAATACCGTATTCTACACGATTATAACAAAGAATTCCAGATTGCCGCCAACGTGGCTTCCGTTCCCTACACCCTGCTGCTCGACGCCACGGGCGCCGTGGTTTACGAACACACCGGCTATGCGCCGGGCGATGAACTGGAACTGGAAGACCGGATCAAGGATTTGTCGAAATAAGGTTTGAAGGTTACTGGTTAGAAGGTTAGAGGGTTTATGGTTTATTCCGAACCATAAGCCCTCTAACCTTCTAACCAGTAACCTTTTTCCATATTTTCGCCGGTGAATTTTGTTGCTTATGTCCAAACGAAAGCAAAAGAAAGCCGGAACAACTATTCCGAAGGCGCAGGCCTCTTCTGTGAAAACGGATAATGATACATTTCCCCGCTGGTGGCTGGCCGGTTTGCTGCTGCTGACCGGCTTTGTTTTTTGGCCTATGTTGCGTCACCAGTTTACCAACTGGGACGATGAGCAATACGTACTGATCAACGAACTGCTCCGCGGCCCCGATTGGGCGGGTATTTTTTCCAAACCGGTGGTGTCCAACTACCATCCGCTTACGGTGCTGAGCCTGGCGTTGAATTATCAGGTTTCCAAGCTGGAACCGTTTTCCTATTTTCTGGTCAATTGGGGTTTGCATCTGGTCAACACCGGCCTGGTGTTTTATTTGATCTGGCTGATTTCCGGCCGATCCGGCTGGGTGGCCCTGTTCACGGCCGCCGTATTTGCGTTGCACCCGATGCACGTGGAATCGGTGGCCTGGGTATCGGAGCGGAAAGACCTGCTGTACACTTTATTTTACCTGCTTGCGCTGCTTCGTTATTGGCGGTATGTTGAACGGGGGAAAAAGGCGGACTATTGGCTGACTTTCGGATTTTTCCTGCTTTCCCTATTATCCAAACCGGCCGCCGTGGTGTTGCCGCTGACATTATTGCTGGTCGATTATTGGAAAGAACGGGATTGGCGTACCCGGCAGATGTGGCTGGAGAAAGTTCCATTTGTTTTAATGTCGTTGCTGTTCGGGATAGTGACCGTGCTGATCCAATCCGAAAAGGCGCTGGTTTCGCTGGAGAAATATTCGCTGACAGACCGCTTTTTCTTCGGTTGTTACGGACTGTTAACCTACCTGCAGCGCTTTTTTGTACCCGCGCCATTGTCTGCATTTCATCCTTATCCCCAGCCCGGCGCCCTGGGTTGGGACATCCGGATGGCGCCTTTGGCGCTGCTGGGTTTAATGGCGATTGTCTGGTATTTCCGAAAAAACAAATCCCTGGTATTCGGGATGCTGTTTTATGCCGTCAATATTCTGCTCGTGGTGCAGTTTGTGGCGATCGGGAACACCTTGCTTTCTGAGCGGTACACTTACGTGCCGTACATCGGCGTTGCTTTCGCAGTGGCGATGTTGTTCTGGCAAAAATTAAAAATCCCGGTTGCCAATACTTTGCAATGGGGGTTGGTGGCGTTCGCGGCCATTGTTTTTGGCTACATGACCCGACAGCGGGTGCATGTGTGGGAAAACGCCGAAACGCTGTGGACCGATGCGCTGAAGTCCTTTCCCGAAGCGCTTATTCCGAGAGCCAACCGGGCTAATCACCGGTATCAGGAGGCCATGAAGCCTTCAAATGCGCAAGGCTCCGGCGTATTGATGCAACAGGCGCTGGAAGATTGCAATATTGCCCTGGCTGTAAATCCTGCTCATTTCGCCTCTCTTGATATCCGGAGTATCATTTACCTCCGAACCGGTAAACCTGATTTGGCCCTTGCCGATGCGCAGGGTATGATTGGCGCCCGCCCGTCGGATACCAAGGGTTACGTGACCAGGGCCGCTTCGTATTCCCACCTGCGGAAATACGACGAGGCGCTGGCCGATTATACGCGGGTGTTGGATTTGGAACCAAACAACGTGGAGGCGCTGAACGGTCGCGGCACGGTATTATTCAACGGGAAACAACAATACCGCGAAGCGCTGGCAGATTTTGATAAAGCTATTTCCATCAAACCCGACGGCCGGTTTTATCTGAACCGCTCCCGCGCGCATTTTATGCTGGGCGACAGGCAGAAAGCCAGGGAAGATGCGGAAACGGCGCAGCGTTTTGGTACGGTGGCGCCGAATGATTTTCAACAATTGTTACAGCAATAGCCGCCAGATCCCGGCATTTAATACTTCACATAAAACAGCGGCTTGTAGTACCGGAAATTGCCTTCCGAATCGCGGACGGCGGCCAGGGGCGCCGCGGCCACCACCCGGCAATCAATCCGGCCCCTGCGTTCGTCGATATACCAGTTCTGCACGAAACGTATTTTTTCCACCCGGCGGGTGGCGTCGTTTTGGACGATGCGGTCTATTTCGGTCTCGCCCGCGTCATTGAATCTTACAATCGTGTCATTGGTGAAGATCAACTTCTGCAGTTCGGCGGGTTTCAGCGGTTTGAACGTTTCGTAGGCCAGGTTTTTATGCGCCGGCCGCGTCGTTTCCCCATAAGCCCATTGCCGGGGATCAAAACTTCCCTTAACCGTTTTTACCGCGTCCATCGAAGGGGCATTTTCCTTCATGCGGGTTTGCACGGCGTAACTGGCTTTTTGGGCCAGTTTTTTAGCGGCTTTCCCAGTCCATACGGGTATTTTGATCCACACCAGCGGCTGGTATCCGATCACATTACCTTCCGGGTCGTGTTCGGCCATCACGGGCGCCAAGGCCAGCAGGCGGGCGCCTAACTCCCGCGTTGAAGCGTTATAATACAACGCCTGCCGGACGCGGAACATAACGATCTGCTGTGCCTGCACCTCATTGGTGACAATACGCCAATCCTCGTGCTCATGGCCTGTGACGGTGTCAGACCGGATTAGCAGGCGTTGTAATTCTTCCTGGGATAGCCGCTGCTGGAGTTGCTCACCGGAATAACACTCGATGATGCCTTCTTTTAGTTTTTCCAGAATATTACTGCTCACCCGGCTGGCAATTTCTGTGTCGGGGTACAATCCGTTGACACTGTTAGTGTTTTCCAAACGGATAACTTCCAACAGATTATATTCTTCGTCAAGATTGTCGTTATACAACGGATTTAATTCGTAATCGGCGGTATACTCGGCGAGCCAGGTGATGTTGGAATTCCGGAGCAGATCGTCATATTGGGAAAGTAAAGGAAAGGGGAAAAGAAAGACAGAAAAGGCCGTTAATTTAAGGAAGCGCATAACCGGATATTGTAACATGCCTGCGAATTGAGACGGTTCTTTAAAGCAAAAGAGGCGTTAATTTAACAGTGGTGATTTTTCGAGCGAAAGCGAGAAAAATCACCACTGTTAAATTAACGCCTCACAAATCCTAATGTGCCCGGGACGGGACTCGAACCCGTACGACCTCTACGGTCACAGGATTTTCGTACGCACTTCGACTTTCGTCGCCCCCGAATCATCGGGGTTCGTGGTCTGGACTTTCCCTTCACCATACTCCGTTATGAAGCGAAGTTTAGGTGCCGCCTGTCAAGTCTCTACGCCTTCCTCCCGAAACTCGGGAGGTTTGGCTCGGGATTACCATTCCGCCTGGAGCGAAGAAGGCTTCCCCGAATTTAAGCGGTTCTGCATCCCGGATTTCTCCGGGAGCACTCAAATTCAGCATTAAGTCCTGCGTGTCTACCATTCCACCACCCGGGCTGACAAAGAACGCCGGCAAAAGTAAGCGTTATGAACGAAAAAACCCACGCGTTGCGTGGGTTTCTTTTGAGCGGAAAACGAGACTCGAACTCGCGACCTCAACCTTGGCAAGGTTGCGCTCTACCAACTGAGCTACTTCCGCAT
>CALEYM010000551.1 GCA_937926185.1 uncultured Bacteroidota bacterium
CGGCCCCTCCAACCCCACCCCCGACCCCTCCCCTAAAGGGGAGGGGAGGCGTAACGCCAAGGTCCCCTCTCCGCCTCCCCTCCCCTTTAGGGGAGGGGTCGGGGGTGGGGTTTCGTCCTTCAGAAACAACGCGTGCCCGCGCCGCATAAATGCCCGGCGGCGGGATCAGTTTATGTTTATCGCCAATTTCAACATTGGCTGTGGGAAAGCCGAGGGTTCGCCCGATGCGATTGCCGGCGATGACCCGGCCGGTAAAGAAAAACGGGTAGCCGAGCAGGCGGTTGGCCTGCGCAATATCGGCCGCATCGAGCGCCTTGCGGATTTTGGAAGAGCTGACGGCGATATCGTCCACCTGTTGCGCCGGGATTTCGACGATTTCAAACGCGCCTTGCGCCTCGTATTTTTTTAGAAACCCGATATTACCTTCCCGTTTGGAGCCAAAGCGATGGTCGTAACCGATGACGATAACCCGCGGGTGAAAATAACGGATCAAAAAATCTTCCACATAAGCCCGCGCGCTTTGGCCCGCGAATGCCGCCGTGAATGGCGCCAGTACGACATTGTCTATCCCGCATGCTTCCAGCAGTTTAATTTTTTCGGCAGGCAATGTCAGGAGTTTAAATGACGGATCATCCGGCTGCAACACGGCGCGGGGGTGCGGCTCAAAAGTAAGCACGATACTTTCGCTGCCGCTTGATTGCGCCAGCGAACGAACCTGGTCCAAAATCCGGCGATGACCGGTATGCACGCCGTCGAACGATCCGATGGTGACCACGGTATCGCGGAACGGCGGCAGGTGCTGTAAGTCTGTAAATACCCGCATGTCGGGGCAAAGATATGCTGTCGTTTATCGGTCTGAGAAAAGCGGCTAAGGTAGGGCGACCTTTACGGTACGACTACCTCCCGGCGCACTAATTTTTACAAAATATATCCCGGCCGACAAATCCGGGCAATCCAGGTCGTAAGTACCTTGTCCCGGCGCGTCGTTTATGATCTCCCGGTGCAGCAACCGGCCGTTCAGGTCAAATAAGGTAACCTGAAGATTTTCTGCCGGACAGCCGTTGAATAACAACTGAATGCCATTTTGCCTTGCCCTGACGACCGAAACGGCGCATGCCGCCATTGGGTCTGCCACACCAACCGTGCCGTCGAATTTGGCCGCGGCCCAGTCGCCGTGCCGGATGCCCGCCAGTTGGGCTGCCGCGGCCAGGGTCGCTTTTACCACGTTGGACATAAAAGTAAAGTTCAGTTTTTCATCCAGGGTGTCGGCCGGCGTATGGTAACATTTATTGCGGAAGTCGGCGCCGTCGGTGATCATCAGGGCAGGAATGCCGGCATTCCAGAACGGCGCATGGTCGCTGCGTAACAGATCGGGCACCGGAAAACTGGCAGACATGATCACGTCGATCACCTTGAGGTCGGGCACATAAGCCTGCGCGCTGTTGTGGAACAGATCGGCCAAACCGGCATGGGGCGCGTAACCGACATTGGTGATAAAATTGCCGCGAAAACTATCGGCTACCAACTGGTTGTAGGCCGAGGGGAAGAGCAGGTTAAAGCCCAGCGGGGCATCCTGCGTATTCGGTTCTTCGGTATAATACCCGATCATTTCAAGATTAAAAACGCCTGCCACTTTTTCCCCGGCGGGCAAACCGCTGCTCACGTACCGCGAGCTGCCTGCCAGTCCCGCTTCTTCCAGGTCGAAACCAATAAAACGCAGCGATTTTTGGCTGGGGTAACGGCTCAGCAGACGAGCCATTTCCATTACGCCCACCGTGCCGCTGCCATTGTCGTCGGCGCCGGGCGCATTGGCCACGGAATCGTAATGCGCGTCCACGATCACCACCGTATCGGCGGCGACTGTTCCGGGAAGTGTGCCCAGCACGTTGCGCCCGGTGTAGACCCCATAGGTGAAAGTATGTTCCTCGGCATACAGACCGGCAGCCCCGAACAAGCGGGACATGGAATCGCGCACCGCCTGCAAGTGCGCCAAACCCGCCGTGCGGTGCCGGATACCTTCCACGAAAGTTAGATCGGTCCGCAGGCGGTTGCTGTCCACCTTGTTGACCAGTTCCTGCAGGTCGAAAGGTTGCCTGTCTTCGACCACCAGGCGAACGGTAAAGGAAGCGCCTGCCGGGTTGAGCGCGCTCAGGTCGCATTGTATGGAGCGCGAAGGCCCGGGCATTACCGGAAAACCTACGTCGCCGGAAAGGGGCGTCTGGCTCGTCAGGGAATAGGTTTTACCGCCGTCGCCGGAAATGCCCACGGAAATTTCGAGCGGATCATTTTCAGCGTCTTCCACATCGTACAGCAGCGTCAAAGTGCGGCTACTCCAATCGACGGAGGCGGAAAATTTCAGGATGACAGGGGCTGTGTTTTGGGCGGACAGCGCGCAGGAAAGCGACAGAAAAAGCCAGGCCAGCTTAAAATTTCTTTTCATGGAGGAAATAACAGGTTAGTTTTGTTTTGCCAAAAGTATGAAAAAACAAAAGGCGCGCTATTCAGCGCGCCTCCTGCAACAAACAAAACCAACTAAAAAAACCTACTTTCTGCTTTTTCTTGAATCGATGACCGATTGTTTTTTGAACATATTCGCCATTAAAACGGGCCTGCCGCGGCAAACGCTGCCTGTTCCCGTCATTTTTTTTCGATATTTTATTCCCGTTTTTTTAGGCGCGCTCCCCTACCCTGCTGCTGCCCAATCGCCCTGTCTGGCCGGACGGTTGGCTGAAAGAAACGCCATGCGGTTTCCACAGCTGGCGCAAAAACGTCAACTATTGCACAAAGAGATGGAACCGGCCGGCATACCATGCAACACCGCCCCCCGAACGGTAGTTACCATTCCGGTGGTTGTGCACGTATTGTATAAAGAAGCCCAGGAAAACATTTCAGACGGGCAGATTTTCAGTCAGATTGCCGTACTGAATCAGGATTTCCGGAAACTCAACGCCAATGCCAATACTGTGCCGCCACCCTTTGTTCCTTTCGCCGCCGACGTGGAACTCGAATTTTGCTTAGCCGGGCGCGACCCTTCCGGCCAACTCACGAACGGCATCACGCGCCGGCAAACCGATTGGAGCAACATCGGCGACCTGACCGCCCCCGATGGCCGGCCCAGGATACACTACGCCGAATTGGGCGGAACGGATGCCTGGGACACGGAACATTATCTGAATATCTGGATCGGCAGCATCGGCGGCGGCGCGTTGGGCTCGGCCAGCTTTCCGGGCGCCGCGCCGCCGGAAGAAGACGGCGTTATCATCGACCCGCGCTATTTTGGCGCCATTGGCCAGGTCACAGCCCCGCATCACCTGGGCCGCACCGCCACGCACGAGATCGGGCACTATTTCAATCTGAACCATATATGGGGCGGCGATTCCAACTCCTGCGACGACGACGACGACGTGTCCGATACGCCGGTACAGCGCTCGGCTTATCTCGGATGCCCCGCCTTTCCACAAATGAGCTGTGGCCATTCGGCCATGTTCATGAATTTTATGGACTACACCGACGACGCTTGCATGTCGCTGTTTACCCTGGGGCAAAAAGCGCGTATGCGGGCGGCGCTCACGACAGCCCGGCCCGGCCTGATGGGCAATACAGTCTGCTCCAGCACTGCCGTGCAGGAATCTCCCGAACGCGCCGGCTTCCACCTCACACCCAACCCATCCCGGGATGAATTGTGGATACACCTGAAGGAGACCCCCACCCTGCCGGCTCAAATAACCATATATGATGTTTCCGGTAAGGTTTGGGCGACGCAAGCCGCGCGGGAAAGCACTGCATCCATCCGAATGGACATTTCTGCTTTGCCCAACGGGTTTTACCTGGCAGCTTTGACAAGCGGGGCCAGTTACGCGGTTCGTCCTTTTATCCGGAGTTTTTGATTCAGTTCAATACCGGAATTTTGTCATTTTCCCATGCTCATCTCTGATGATATATGCATCCTGAAAACCGGACGCGCGCAACTTGTCCGTGGTCGTCATAGCCTGTTCCACCGTCGGGAATCCGGTCAGCATAATAGCGGTCATTTTAGTGTCGCCGGTGGTGCATTGTTGGATGTGCGGGGCGGGGCGGGCGAGGGTGGT
>CALEYM010000552.1 GCA_937926185.1 uncultured Bacteroidota bacterium
CCCAAGTTTTGATACTGGCTACGCTGCTGGCTGTTTCCTGCAAAAGCGGCCGTCCCGCACAGTCGCCCTCCGCTTCTGTGCAATTGAGCGAACGCCTGGATAAAATCAAAATGACCGACCTCAAAGGGCGCCCGCTGACCTTGCGCAACCTGACAGGCAAACCCGTTTTTCTGAACTTTTGGGCCACGTGGTGCGGCCCTTGCGTGAGCGAAATGCGGTCTATCGAGGCGGTTTATCAACAATTCAAAAATGACATCGTGTTTTTAGCGGTCAGCAACGAAGAACCCGCCAAAATCCGCTCCTTCCTGGACCGGCATAAATTCAGTTTTGAGTTCGCGCGCCTGGAGATCGCCTATATCGACGCCTACATCGTCACTATGCCCACCACTATGCTGATCGATGCGGGTGGTAATTTGGTAGCGGAGGAAGAAGGTTTCCGGGAGTGGACGCAGTTCAATAACCTGGAAAAACTCAAGGCGTTGGCGAGGGGGAAATAAATTTAATCCACCTCCCCAACACCTTATCTACAATCGCCTCCACCAAGCCCGGCACATCGGCCTTTTTGCCCTTCACATTGAACTCCTCTCCAACGGCCGTTTTTCCTTTAAACAGCCGCCCCCGCACCTCTACGTCGTCACCATTGATCCGGTACAAACCCCTGATCGAATACGCTTCTTCGTACTCGGAAACGTCTACATAAATAAAATTGGCATCGCCCAGTGCCGTTTGGTCGATCAGGTAATCCTTCAGCGCGTTGGTCAGCCCCAGCCCGTCGTCGAAACGCGCTTCGTCCAGAAAAACATTCCGGATAAACACCGGTTTTTCGGATGCTATGGGAATGTGTACTGAACTGTCGGAGATACCAATGGGAAAACTCCTGCCGAGCGGGCCGACCGGAACGGGCGTCTGGATACCGCCGATGCCTTTGGCCAGTTCGGGCACCCGATCAGTGGCATAGCGGAAGAGTTTCATCACGTCTACGTGGCCGAATTTGTCGGGTACCTCCCCTTTGATGCCCTCCAGCAGGCTGTAAGTCAGCAGGCCCTGGCTGAATTGTCCGGCTTCATAGCTGACCTTGTCGGCCGCCGAGCCCGTGAGCACGAACATGCCGGTGCGGTCTTTCAATTGCTCCAGCGCGCGGATTTGGGAAGAATTGAGGCCCCTGGACAGCACGGCCAGACTTTCCACCACTTTGCCGGAATTACAGGCATCGAGGATGAGCACTTGTTTGAGCGCGGGGATGTCGTTGATCCAGCGGGTGAGTTCTGTGTTGGAAACGGTTCTGCTCTTGCCCTCTATTTCGACCTCGAAACTGCTCATGTCTTGAGTAAGGTAGTAAAACTCGTCGCCCCTGGCGATGCCATGGCCGGAGAAGTACACCAACAGTAAGTCGGCTGCCCTGGCGTCTTTTTTGATGGCTTCAAAGGCCTGTCTGATGTTGGCTTTGGTGGGGGCGGGGTACGCGCTGCTGTCGGTAGTTAATATGTGTGAAATGACTTTCCCCGGCGTATCGTGTAACAATTGCCGGCCGATCTGCTGAAAAGCATTGGCCATATCCAGGGCGTCTTTCCCGGCAAATTTCAGGTCGAGTTTCGTGCCGGCGTAGTTGGCGGTACCCACCGACAGGATAAACAAATTGGGCGCTCCTTCCAGGCGGGCGGGCGCGGCGCCACGGTCCTGATCATTGCCTTTGGCCCCGGCAAACACAGGGCGGTATGTGACGCCGTGCGGCGCGCTTTTCAGCCAGCCGGCTTCGTTGTAGGCGCGTACGGACACGTCGTTCAGGCTGTCGGCCAGAAAGTAACGGGCGTATTGTTCCAGGTTGATGACCATGACTGTATCACGCACTCTGTTAAAACCTTTGGGCGGATTGGCCTCTTCCAGCACCTCCTTGCCGTTGACGAATACGCTCACCTTGCCTACGCCGCCGTTGCGGGGTGTGAGGCGGATGTGCAGTTTATTTTGTGCGGTGTCCAATTGAAGCCCGACGGCGGGGTACAGGGCCACCGAGTCGAAACCTTCCACTTCGCGCAGGGGTTCGTCGGAGAAGCCCAGCACCTTGGACAGCAGGCCGGGTTCGTAGTAGCGCTCCTTGAGTTGCTCCAGTTCGATCACTTCGAGTCCAACGACGAAGTACATGAGTCGCATGGCGCCGGGTGAGGCGTCGAAGAGGCCGGAGGGGGTGGTGACGACCCAGTCGGTGGAGTCGATGGCGATTAAAGTGACAAGTGTCTGGCCTGATGAAGTGTCCCATACCTTTGTTGTATTATCGTCACTGCCTGTCAGGACCCGTTTTCCATCTGGTGAAAAAGCCACAGCAGTGACCGAAAAAGCATGGCCCTGGAAGGTCATTGGCTTCGATCCCGACAAGTCCCACAACTTCGCCGTTCCGTCGGCACTACCCGTCAGAACCTTTTTTCATTTCTGTACCTGACAAGTCCCAGAGCTTCGCTCCTTCCACCTCACTGCCACCCGTCAGTATTTTTTTCCCATCGGGAGAAAAAGCCACAGAACCGACAGTAACTCCTTCGGCAAAGCGACCTGGAAAAACCCTTAATACCTTGCCTGACGAATCCCACAACACCGCATCAGCTGAGAAATCGCCGGTTAATACCTGTTTTCCCCCGACAGGATCTTCGGGGCACGCAGGTGAAAAAGCCACAGCAGTAACGGCATCTAAATTAAATAATGTCGAATTAGGATCAAATATCTTCCCGTTCGAAAAAGTCTTCAATACGCTACCCGACAAGTCCCACAACTTCGCCGTATTGTCAGAACTACCTGTCAGGATGTTTTTACCATTTGGCGAAAAAGCCACAGCATTTACCTCCGCCGCATGCCCTGAGAAAGTTTTCAATGCCCTATCCGACAGGTTCCACAATTTCGCTGTTCCGTCTCCGCTTGCTGTTAATACACTTTTCCCCCCGCTGGCGTCATCGTCGCCTGCAGGGGAAAAAGCCACAGCATTGACCTGGTCAGAATGCCCTGAAAAAACGGCCAATACCTTGCCATTCAAATCCCGCAACTTCAGCGTTTTACCCTCTGCCGTCAATATTTGTTTGCCATCCGGGGAAAAAGCCAGCGGATTATGGCCGTAGAAAGGTTTATCGGAAAAAGTCATCAGTTTTTTACCCGATAAATTCCATAAGGTCTTTGTTCCTTCATGTGTACCCGTCAAGATCAATTTACCCCCCTCCGGGTCATTGGGGTTGGCTGGTGAAAAAGCTATATCCGTAACGATGGGAATCTTTTTGGGGAAAGTTTTCAGCACCCTGCCAGACAAATCGAGGAATATCAGTTTTCCGTCATCATTGACCGTTAAGATTTGTTTTCCGTCGGGGAAAAAAGCGGCAGGTAGGCCAAACCAGGTTCTTTCTTCCCGGGAAAAAGCCATCAGCACCCTACCAGATAAATCCCACAACTTAATCTGGTAATTGCCGCAGAGCATTACCAGTTTACCGTCTGGCGAAAAGGCCACCGAGTTGACATAGTCACCATCGAGTGTAAACGTTTGAACTGGATGGCCCGACAAGTCCCATAATATCGCGGTACTGTCCTCAGAACCTGTCAAAATAAATTTTCCTCCAACGGGATCGTCGGAGGAGGCAGGCGAAAAAGCCACGGTATTGATATGGTTAGGGGCAGCTGTCCTTGAATCATGTCCTGGGAAAAAAGTCATCAATTCCCTGCCCGACAAGTCCCACAACTTCGTTGTGTTGTCATTATTGCCGGTCAATACCTTTCTACCGTCCGGGGAAAAAGCTACGGAATGGACACTTCCGGCATGCACCAGGAAAGTCATCAATTCCCTGCCCGACAAGTCCCACAATTTGGCTGTGCTATCAGAACTGCCTGTCAACACCATTTTGCCGTCTGGAGAAAATGCAATTGCGTTTATATTGTCGAAATGCCCAATCGGCACCACCAATCGCGGCGTTTGCCCTTCCAGCAAAACCGCGACAAGCAAAAAAAGGGCACCAAAAAGTGTTTTTTTCATGGGTTGAATATCTAAAAAGTAACCTGATTGGTGTGTGTCAGATGTCTCGCTTCGCTCGACATGACAGCAAACCGTGAGATAACCATCCATCA
>CALEYM010000553.1 GCA_937926185.1 uncultured Bacteroidota bacterium
TGATTTTGGCGACATTTGAGCGCCATGAATCAACTTTTCGACATTTTTACGATCTCAGCGGCCGATGCAGAACAGATCGCCCAGGCGCCGAATAATCCGCACCATCATGATTTTGAAGAACTGATCATCGGCATCGAAGGCCAATTGGAACATTTTATCGATTTTAAAACGGAGACGATCGCGGCGCCGTTTGCCAGTTTTGTCAGTAAAGGAAAAACGCACCGCGTAAAGCCCGGTCTTAAGGACGGCAGGTGCCAAATGTGGGTGCTGCGGTTTAAAAGCGAATTTATCCCGGATACCACATTCCAGCTGTATGCCAATTACCACGACCACGCAAACATCTCCATGCAGCCGGGCGAATGTTTTCAAAGACTGGTAACCCTGAGTGAAATGATCGCAGCCGAGATGCGCCAACCTTCACCCGACCTTTCGGTCGTCCAGCACCTGCTGAGCGCCATGTTCACCATGATCGAATCGGAGCGGCACAAAAATGCAAGGGACGAATCCGGCTTGCAACGGACACAAAATGTCACGTTCAAAAATTTCCTGAATATCCTGGAAGAAAACTACAAACGGCCTGAAGGCGTGGATTTTTACGCTGAAAAACTGTTCATGTCTGCGCGGAACCTGAACCTGATCTGCCAGAACATCCTGAAAAAAAGCGTCTCCGAGATCATCGAAACCCGCAAGCTGATCGAGGCCAAAAACCTGCTGACCACTACCGACATGACCGTCGCAGAGATTGGCTTCGAACTGGGCTACAAGGAAAAAGCCTATTTCACCAGCGTATTCAAAAAGAAATCGGGCCAGACCCCGACTGAATTCCGGGAGGAAATGCGTCGGATGGTGGCGCAGTAGGCCGGTTTTCTTAAAATCACAACCATTCTTCCGAATTCTGATACCCCCTGCCCGGGGGAAGGGCTGAACTTTGCATCATCAAATTTCATCAAAAAAAGAACTCATTATGAAAGGCAAGACCATCATCATCACCGGCGCCGCCATGGGGCTCGGATATGCAGCGGCTAAAGAACTCGCGTCCCGCGGCGCAAATCTCGCACTCGTCGATTACAATAAAGAGAGCCTCGAAACGGCAAAGGAAGAAATCAGCAAACTGTTCCCTTCCGCCAGGGTCGTCGCTATCGTAGCCGACGTATCCAATGAGGAGGCGGTCAAAAATTACGTCAACGAAACGGTAAAAGTTTTTGGCCGCATCGACGGGTTGTACAATAACGCGGGCATCGAGGGGAAACAGGCGGCCATGACGGAATACGATGTAAACATCTTTAAAAAAGTAGTCGATATCAACCTGATGGGCGTTTATTACGCTATGCGTTATGTCATACCCGTTATGCAGAAACAGCGCTACGGCCGCATTGTGAACGTCGCTTCCGTTGGCGGCCTGCGCGGCGTACTCAACCAAACGCCTTATGTAGCCACCAAACACGCCGTTTCCGGCATGACAAAAAACGCCGCGCTGGAATACGGCAGAGACGGCATTATCACAAACGCCATTGCCCCGGGCGCCATACTCACCCCCATGGTGGCCGAAGCATTCAGGCAGGTGAACCCGGCCGATCCGAAAAAAGCGGAAGCCGAATATGCGCAGGCCAATCCGACCAAACGCCTGGGATTGCCGGAAGAAGTAGCCAAAGTGGTGGCATTCCTGCTCAGCGAAGATAGTTCTTATCTTAGCGGCCAAACCATCGCGATCGATGGCGGGCAGTCCAATATCTACGGTAATGTATGATTAAAGCCATACGGGCTATTTCACCGAAATTGAACGTCCACTTTATATGATGAACAGAAAAAATTTTTTAAAAACACTGGCAATCATGCCATTAGCAGCAGCAGCCATGAAACTCAGAGATTTGAATAAAATGACGGAACCCCTCGGCAGCACGGAGCGCATGCCCGTGCTGTTCCTGGGGCACGGCAGCCCGATGAACGCCATCGAGGAAAACGATTTTGTGGCCGGTTTTCGCAAAATCGGGAGCGAAATCCAGCGCCCGAACGCCGTGCTTTGTATCTCGGCGCACTGGGAAACGAAAGGCACCTACGTCACGGCCATGGAAAAACCCCGTACCATACACGACTTCGGCGGCTTCCCGAAAGCGCTCTTCGACGTGCAGTATCCGGCGCCCGGCAGCCCCGAATTGGCCAGGGAAACCCGCGACCTCGTGAAAAAAACGACGGTGGGGCTCGATGAAAGCCAATGGGGCCTCGACCACGGCGCCTGGTCGGTCATCAAACACCTCTATCCCGATGCCGACGTGCCCGTGATCCAGATGAGCCTCGATTACAGCCAAACGCCGCAATACCACTACGAACTGGCCCGCGAACTGGCCGCTCTCCGGGAAAAAGGCATTCTGATCGTCGGCAGCGGCAATATGGTGCACAATCTCCGCAAGGTAGCCTGGGACCGGCTGAACGACAAGGATTTCGGTTTCGACTGGGCCATCGAGGCCAGCGAAAAGATGAAAAGCCATATTCAGTCGGGCGACCACGAGCCTTTGGTCAATTTCCGCGCACAGGGTAAAGCATTCGATCTCGCCATCCCGACGCCGGAACACTACCTGCCGCTGCTGTACGCATTGGCGCTGCAGGAAAAAGGCGAAACCGTCTCGCTGTTCAACGACCGGGCCGTGGCCGGGGCGCTGACGATGACCTCGGTGAAGATTGACAAAGCGTGATTAATTATTCGTCGGACGAATAAATTTACACCCAATTTGCGACGCTCCCTTCCGGCAAATGCGTCACTTCCAGCAAATTGGGGAAATAATCCTTCAAACTTTCGATGTGTGAAACGATGTAAATCTGCCGGAACTGCTCCTGCAGATAATTGAGCGCCAGCATCATTTCCAGCCGTCTCTCTTCGTCCTGACTGCCGAATATCTCGTCGAATGCGAGGAAGCCGATGCCCTGTTCCGTCCCGCTCAAATCCATAATCGCTTTTGTAATAGCAATGCGCAGGCAAAAATTGGCGAGATCGATCTCGCCGCCGGAGAACCGTTCGATGGGATAAAAAACGCCCCCGTCGGCGATGGCAAACTCAAAATTTTCATCCACGCGGATGCTCTCATACTTGTCTTTCGTGATGCGGCTGAACAAATCACTCGCTTCGCGCGAGATGCCGGGGCTGATTTTTTCAAGGATTTCGGTTTTGAACAGGCCGAGCATTTCGGCGAGTTTGCGCAAAAGTTCGATCTCGGCAAGTTTATCGCTGATCTGACTTTTGATACGCTCGTTCGCCCGCAGTTTTTCCTGGTTCAGGGCAATGCTGTTTTTAAGTTCGATGCCGCTTTTCTCCAAATTCCGCACGGCTTCCGACTGTGCGTTGAAAGCGTCGGCGAAGCCCGTAAGCGCCTGTTTAGCAGTTTCATAGCGTTCCGCATTGTAGCCGACCCGGTCAAGTTCGGCGCTTTTGGCAGCGCTGATTTTTTGGGCTTCGCCGATGGCGGTTTCGGCATTTTTCAAAGCGGCCAATGTGGTGGGCAGCTCCCGCGCGACGTAGTTTTCTTCTTTGGAAAATTCGAGATAACGAGGTTCTGCCGCCGCGACTTTTTCTTTCAAAGCCGAATAGGCCGCATCGTCGAAATCGATCTCGCCGATTTCACGCAAAATGGCTTCATCGGCGGTGAGGCGGGCTTTCAGGTGTTGCCGATGGTTTTCTTCCGTCGAATGTTGGCGCGCCAATTCGTTCAGGCGCGTTTGCTCCTGCAACAACTTTTCAAGCGCTTCCCGCTCGACTGTCTGACGGCGTTTCAGCGCAAGCCCCGTCTCGGTGATGGCTTTTTTTTGCGTTTCGAGTTGCTGCAATTGCCGGGTTTGCAAAGCCGAAATTTCCGTTTCCAATTCTGCCAGGGCGCGCTCGTAACCTTCCAGCAAGGGTTGGAAACAGGTGGGACACTGGCCCTCCCGTCCGAGCGCGCGCAGTTGGTTCATCTTTTCCGAACGTTCGCTCACGCTTTTTTCGATGCCGCCAATTTGCCGGTCCAGGCCGCGCAATTCGTTGCGCCTGGCTTCCATTTCAGCTTCCAGATCGGCCACGGACTTCTGTTTTTCAGCCAACGCCGACCCGATCCTGGCTTTTTGCGCCAGGTGTTTCTCCAAGTCGCCGATTTTCGACTGAACTTCCTTCAACAGTTCGCCCGTTTCGGCGATTTTGTCCAAACGCGCCATCCGGTTGACATATCGCTGGCGGTCTTTTTCGAGTTCGCCGAGCCGTTTTTTTTCTTCCAGAAATTGGGAAAATTCGCCGCGTTCGCCGTCCAGTTTTTCTTTTTGCCGATCCAAATCCCGGCTTTTCTTTGCTAAAATTTCCCGTTGTGCATGAAGTCCGGCGAGCGGTTCCTGCAATTGGC
>CALEYM010000554.1 GCA_937926185.1 uncultured Bacteroidota bacterium
ACGGGACAAATTAAACTAAAGGCTCAGATATATTCGCAAAATTTTATTTAGAATGTAAGCCGGGTTGCAAATCTGTGTTTTTATAATCGACTTTAACGGAAAATGTGTGGTAAAACCGGACTTCAAAATGCGGCTTGCCGGTTTGCATCGCGCGAACTGCTATCTTTGCACCCTTCGCATTCTTTCAGCTGGTACATGACGAGAACGATCCTGTCTGTCTGTTTTTTCCTGATTTTAACAACGGCCTGCCGCCGCGATAAATCTGCGACCGCGGTTGATCCGGATGACCCGGCCGGCGGGCAACCCTTGTTTACCCTGATGCCGGCTGCGCAAACAGGCATTGATTTTCGGAATGACCTGACCTGCGATAACGAATTCAATATTTTCAGGTACCGGAATTTTTACAACGGCGGCGGTGTGGCCGTGGGCGACGTCGATAATGACGGCCTGCCCGACGTGTTTTTTACCGCCAACATGGGCCAAAACAAACTATACCTCAACCGGGGCAATTTCAAATTTGAAGACATCGGCGAAAAAGCAGGTATTACCGGTAACGGCTCCTGGGCTACCGGCGTCACCATGGCCGATGTCAATGGCGACGGCTGGCTGGATATTTATGTTTGTAATGCCGGCGATCCGCGACCTGGCGAGGATGGCGACGCATCATTCAGCCGCGCCAATGAACTGTATATCAACAATGGCCGGAATCCGGTCGCCTTCACCGAACGCGCCGCCGAATTTGGTCTGGACGATGGCGGGTTGAGCACACACGCCGCTTTTTTCGACTACGACGGCGACGGCGACCTCGATATGTACCTGCTCAATAATTCCTCGCGTCCCGTCGGCTCGTTCGACCTGCGCCGGAACCTGCGTTTCACGCGCGACAGCCTGGGCGGCCATAAATTATACCGCAATGACAAGGGCTTTTTTCGCGACGTTTCCGAAGCAACGGGCATACTCGGAAGCGTGATCGCTTTTGGCCTCGGCGTCACGGTGGGCGATTATGACCTGGACGGCTGGCAAGACATTTATGTGTCCAACGATTTTTTTGAACGCGACTATCTGTACCACAACAATGGCGACGGCACTTTTACGGAACGGCTCGAAAAATGTATGCGGCATATCAGCGCCTCCAGCATGGGCGCCGACATGGCCGATCTGAATAACGACGCTTACCCGGAAATTTTTGTCACCGACATGCTGCCGGAACCGGATTACCGGCTCAAAACCGCGGCGGCTTTCGACAGCCCCGACCGCTTTGAGTTTCTGGTCTCGACCGGGTATTACCACCAGTTCATGCGCAATATGCTGCACCTGAACAACGCCGACGGCGCCTTTTCCGAAATCGCCTGCCTCGCCAACGTGGAAGCCACCGACTGGAGCTGGGGCGCCCTGATGTTCGATATGGACAACGACGGTTGGAAAGATATTTTCGTGGCCAATGGTATAGCAAAAGATTTGACCAACCAGGACTATCTGTTATACGCCTCCGACCCGGTCGTGCAACGGGAAATGACTATCGATGGTAAGGTGGATTATAAACGCCTCATCGACTCTATACCGGGTGAGATGCAACCGAATTACGCCTTCCATAACCAACGAAACCTTACGTTCGTCAATCGCTCCGCGGCCTGGGGTCTCGCGACGCCCGGTTTTTCCAACGGTTCGGCCTACGCCGATCTGGACAACGACGGCGACCTCGATCTGCTGGTAAACAACGTGAACATGGAGGCATTCGTTTACAGGAACGAGGCAGATAAAGTGTTGAAAAACAATTACTATCTTAAAATTGAATTGCGGGGCGAGCGCGCTAATACCGCCGCTTTTGGCGCCAAAGTGTTTTTGCGTGCCAGTGGACAAACGTTTTACCAGGAACAAATGCCCGCGCGCGGATTTCAGAGTACAGTGGACGCCAGGCTAAATTTCGGCCTTGGCGGCGCCGAACGGGTGGATACGCTTATTGTCGTTTGGCCTGCCGGAAATAAAGTAACCCTGCTCACGGGGGTTAAAACCAACCAGACCCTGCGGTTGAACCAGGCCGACGCCAAACAGCTGCCGGTTGCTATGCCCTGGCTTAATTCCGCTTCGCCGCGGCTGTTTGAACCGGTGGATAAAAACGCGGGTATTGCCTGGCAACACCGGGAAAGCCGTTTCAACGATTGGGACCGCGACCGCCTGCTGTTTTTTAAATATTCCTCGGAAGGGCCGCGTACCGCTATTGCCGACGTAAATGGCGATGGCCTCGACGATGCGTTTATCTGTGGCGCCGCCGGGCAGGCGGGTGTCATATTGTTGCAACAAAAGAACGGGACTTTCCTGGAAAGCCGCCAACCGGCCTTGACGGCCGATGCCGCGGCTGAAGACGTGGATGCCGTCTTTTTCGATGCCGATGGCGACGGTGATCCCGATCTGTACGTGGCTTCCGGCAGCAACGAAGCCGGCCCCCTGAGCGCGGCACTGGCCGACCGGTTTTACCTGAACGACGGCAGGGGGCGATTCGTCCGCAAGCCGGATGCTTTTCCCGCGGAAAAACCCTTTGCCACCGGCTGCGTCCGGGCAGCCGACTGGGATGGCGACGGCGACGTTGACCTGTTTGCCGGTATGCGGCTGCTGCCTGGTAAAGTCGGCGTACCGGTGGGTGGCTATTTGTTGCAAAACGACGGTAGCGGACATTTTACCGCCATACAGCCCGACGTATTAAAAAGCCTCGGTCTGCTGACCGATGCCGTCTGGGCGGATATCGACGGCGATAAAGACCCTGACCTGATCGTCGTAGGCGAATGGATGGCGCCGGCCTGCTTCCGGAACGATTCCGATCCGGCCGGGCCAGGCCGGTATTTTACTGCTGTTCCTTTTTTAAATGAAAACACGCCGGCATTGACCGGCTTGTGGAAACGGGTCGCTGCCGGCGATTTTAACGAAGACGGCCGGCCTGATTTCCTGCTGGGTAATAACGGTCTGAATTCCCGCTTGAAAACCCGTCCCGGAGAACCACTGACTTTGTTTTTCAATGATTTTGATAAAAACGGCACCCCCGAACAACTGCTTTGCCGCTACAATTCCGGCGACTTGTTACCCTACACCCTCCGGAACGACCTGGTGGGTAATCTGCCGGCCCTGCGCAAAAAATACCAGCGGTACGCGGCCTACGCGCATCAAAAAATGACCGACATTTTTACGCACGATCAGATGCAAAATGCTATTGAACTGAAGGCGGAATGCCTGGGCAGTGGAGTGTTGCTCAGCCGGGCGGATGGGAAATACGATTTTGTTCCATTGCCGACAGAAGCCCAATTTGCCCCCATGTTCGGCATCGCTGTTCTGGACGTCGACGGAGACGGCCATCTCGACGCTGTGACAGGCGGTAATTTCCTGGGCGCCAAACCGGAGTTCGGGTTTGTGGATGCCGACTATGGTCTGCTGCTGAAAGGCGATGGGGAAGGCGGGTTCCGGGCGGTTCGATCCAGGGAGAGTGGGTTGCGGGTAGATGGGGAAGTGCGGGATATCAGGGTGATTAAAGTGGCGGGTAAAACGGCCATATTGATCGGCAGAAATAATCGTTCGCCGGAGGTGTTTTACCTGTAGTCAATGGCATTTCCCTTCCAGCCAATCCACATACTCCACCGATCCCAGGCGAAATTTGAAGGGTACGTTTGTTTTTTTACCCAGATTGTGCTCGATACGGCAGAAAAATGGCAGTTGTGCCGTGTCCCAGCGGTTCAGCATTGGCGGCTTTGCGGCCTTTGGCGAGTGTGGCCGCAGCGCGTTGGAAAATCCAGTTTCACGGGAAAGCGTAAATAGCCCGATAGGGGATGCAGATAATGGAGACGCCCATTCCTGCAATATTTTCCAGGAAAGTTGGGTATTCACACCGGATTGTCCATACAGTAGCGCCGGGAGCAGCCAAACCGCAAGCGCCATTGCTGATCGATCGCTTTTATGCTTCCGGGCTTGTTTTTTTCCCTTCATACAATTCAAATTTTTGGAACAGACACTCCAGGGAGCCGTTTACGAGGGGAATTTTGCGCGAGGGGCGCAAGCCGAAACTTTTCCAGGCTTCCAGGTTGCTTGAGATAAGCCAGGCATCCCAGCCGGCCCAATGTTGTTTCAGGCGGTCGCCGATACTTTTATAAAAGTCTGCAACCGCCTCCATTTTAAGCCGCTCATCGTAAGGCGGATTGAAGATCAGTATGCCGGAAGGGGCCGGCGGCGTCAGTTTTTCAAAAGCGATTTTTTCCACTTGAACCACTTTTTCAAGGCCTGCGGAAAGTAAATTGATGGTAGTGGCGTTTCGGGCGCGCGGGTCGGCGTCGGATGCGAAAATGGGAGACTCCGGTTGCTGAATTTGCGCATCGGCGGCGGCTTTTACCTCCCGCCACAGTTTGTGGTCAAAATCTTTCCAGCGAAAAAAGCCCAGGGATTCCCGTTTGTACTGGGGAGGTATATGCATGGCCAGCATGGCCGCTTCGATGGGGATGGTGCCGCTGCCACACATGGGGTCGACCAGCGGGCGTTCGCCGTTCCAGCCGCTGGTCAGGATCATGCCGGCGGCCAGCACCTCGTTGAGCGGGGCTTCCACCGTATCGCGCCGGTAGCCGCGTTTGTGCAGGGAATCGCCGCTGGAATCGAGCAGCAGGTCGCATTGGGAGCCGAATATCCGGACGTGTATGCGCAGGGTGGGCGCGTCCACGTTTACGCTGGGCCGGCGGCCAAGCCGGTCGCGGAACTGATCGACGATAGCGTCTTTTGTAAGCAGGGCGGCATACTGTGAATGGCGAAAAAAATCGCCTGAAACCGTGGCCTCCACGGCCAGCGTGTCCTTGGCGTCGAGGTAGCGGCTCCAATCCACTTCCCGCACGGCGCGGTAATACGATTGCTCGTTATTGGCCCGAAACTGGTGAAAAGGCACTAAAACCCGGAGCGCCGCGCGGGCTTCGTAGTTGATCCGGTACATCAGCCGCCGGTCGCCCCGGCAGGAAACGGCCCGTTTCAGCGGCTGTATATCCGTTGCGCCGAGTTGCTCCAGCTCGGTTGCCAGCACCGGTTCCAGTCCCTGCATCGTTCTGACAATCAACTGGGATTCTCCTGATTCATCCTTCATCCTTCATCATTTATCATTCACTACAGCTTGCCGGTGGAAATTTTTTGTTCCAGGCCGGGATTGGGCGCCATTTTATGCGCTTTTTGCCAGTATTCCAGTGCCCGGTTGCGATCGCCGGTTTGGAACAGGGCATCGCCGAGGTGTTCGAGAATGCCGGCGTGTTTATCGCCGCCTTTACCCAGCGTTTGCTCATAGCGGGCGGCGGCCCCGCCGAAGTCTTTTTTGCGCAGCAGCGCCAGGCCGATCTGATCGATAATATCGAGCCGCAGGGCCAGATTGTTTCCGGCAATAAGGGTGGCCTGCTCCAGCTGGGCGATGGCATCGTCCGGGTTTCCTTTTTCCGCGGCGGCCATGCCATAATAATAATAGGCGCTGGCCTGGTTGGGAAAGTCGTCCATGGCCTTTTCAGCGAGTTGGAGCAGTTCCCCGTAATTTTTTTGGTCCGCGAGGATGGAAAGCGCGTTCTCCCACACCGAATAAACGTTCGGTTTTAACTTAATGCAGGTGCGGTAGCGCGCCAGTGCTTCTTCACGGCGGTTGGCGTAATAGAACAGGTCGCCCGAAAGGCTCCAGGCTTTCGGGTCATCGGGGTGCGCCTTTTCTATGAGCTGCCCCAGTTCGAGCAGCGCCTGTACCAAACCAGGGGCGGGGTTGGTTTCCAGTTTGGAGAAATAAGGCAGTATTTCCTTGATTTTGGCGTCGATGGAAACGCCGGCGTCCTGAAACAGGGGCTTTAGAGACTGGAGGTAGGTTTCGTCGGAACCTGACTTTTGCAACACGGCGAGTTTGGCCACGGGGTCGTCGGGGTCGCGGCGCAGGATATCTTCATACACCTTTCGCGCGGCGTTTGTATCGCCGTTTCTTTCATAAAATTCGGCCAGGTGGCGCCGGTATTGCAATTCGTGCGGGTAAGTGTCGGCCAGTTTTTGCAGTTCGGCGGCCGCTTTTTTGGTTTCGCCCATGCCCACGTAAATGAGGTGTTTTTTGTCGGCAGTTTCCTCGGTCACCCCGGTGAGTTTTTCCAGGCGGTCGAGGGCTTTGAGGCCGCCTTGGGGGTCGCCGGCAAGCACGGCCAGGTAAGCCAGGCGTTCGAGGAATTCGGCTGTTTGCGGGAACCGCTTGGTCAGGTTTTCATAGATGCGGACGGCGTCTTTTGCCTGACCGGTCTGCTCAAAGAGGTCGGCCTGGTAAGTCAGGTACCATTCGTTGCCCGGTTCCAGGTTCACTGCCTTGCCGATGGCATCGATGGCGTTCACCAGGTCTTTCATGGAGGTATAGGTGCGGGCCAGGCCGTACCAGGCGGCGCCGTTGTCGGGATTGTCGTATAAAAATTGTTTGTATCCTTCCGCGGCCTTGTCGAAATGTCCCAGCAGGCGTTCGCGTTCGGCGTCGATAAAGCGGCTTTGGCGGTTTACCTCCGCTTCCGGCACCGTGGTAGCCACCCCGCCGACGGTATTTTGGCCGGTGAGTTGTGCGCTGGCAAAAAGTAGCAGGGCAAAGCCGCTTGATTTTATATTAATCATTTAAAATTGAATTATTTGTACAAAAAGTTCAGCGTTTGGAAAAATTGGAATAATCGCCGATATTGAGTTCGTCTTTTGAGCCGACAAAGCGGCTGGAGTTGCCTACCATCGAGTTTTCCAGCAGGGCGTTTTTGATCTGGGATTTGTTTTGCACGATGCTGTTGGTAATAACGGTATTTTCAACGGTTGAATTATTCCCGACGCTGACATAAGGCCCCACTACCGCGTTCCGGATCACCGCGTGATCGCCGATAAAACAGGGCGGGATGATCACGCTGTTCTCTATAACGGCATTTTTAGCCACCAGTTCGTTTTCGCGGTGAAATTCGAGCATGCGTTCGTTGGAAAACAGGATGGCGTCTTTGTTGCCGCAGTCGAGCCATTCATCAATTTCGCCGGTTTTAAAGCGCAGGCCGTTGTTTTTCAGCAGTTCGAGGGCGGTGGTGAGTTGGAATTCGTTTTTTTCCCTGATTTCCCGGGTGATAATCTGGTGCAGGGCCGCGCGCAGTTTTTCCCCCTCCCGGAAATAGTAAATGCCAACGATCGCCAGATTGGAAACAAACACTGACGGTTTTTCGACAAATTCGGTGATATACCCCTGCTCGTCCAGTTTTACCACGCCGAATGCAGATGGGTCTTTTACCTGCTGGACCCATATCATGCCGTCGGCGGAGGCGTCGAAGGCAAAATCGGCCTTGAACAGGGTGTCGGCAAAAGCGATCATGCAGGGGCCATTGAGGCTTTCCCAGGCGCAATATATGGCGTGCCCCACGCCCAGGGCTTTTTCCTGGTGGTAAATTTTTCCTTTCGCGCCCAGGCCCTCCGCGATACCGGTCAGCTCGCGTTCGATCTCGGGGCCGAAATCGCCGATAATGAAAGCGATCTCGTCGATGGGGCCGTTATATGCGTGGGCCAGATCTTCCACCAGCCGCTGGATGATGGGTTTGCCGGCCACGGGGATCAGCGGCTTGGGCACGGTGAGCGTGTGCGGCCGCAGCCGGGTGCCTTTGCCTGCCATGGGGATTATGATGTTCATGGTGCTGAGTGTTTAGAAGGTTTAGAAGGTTTAGAAGGTTTATGAGGGTTTATGAGGGTTTATGAGGGTTTAGAGGGTTTAGAGGGTTTAGAGGGTTTAGAGGGTTAGCCAACTGCCTATTGCTTCCCTGTGCTCCCGAACCCGCCGGCGCTGCGGTCGGTTTCGGCGAGCGACTCTACTTCCTGCCAGGTAATTTGTTCGTAGCGGGCGATGATCATTTGGGCAATGCGGTCGCCGGGTTCGATGGTTTGCGGCTCGTCGGACAGGTTGACGACGATACATTTGATTTCGCCGCGATAGTCGCTGTCGATGGTGCCGGGGGAGTTGAGCATGGTCAGGCCGCGTTTGAGCGCCAGGCCGCTGCGCGCCCTGATCTGGGCTTCATAACCGTGGGGTAGTTCGATAAACAAACCCGTTGGAACCAAGGCGCGGCCAAGGGGTTGAAGCGTAAGAGGGCTGTCGATATTGGCCCGCAAATCCATGCCTGCGCTGCCTGTAGTTTCATACTTGGGCAGCGGATGGGCGGAACGGTTGATGATTCGTACGGTCAAGCTTGAAAAATTTTGCTGCAAAAGTAGGACAATATGCATGAAACGATACTTCGGGCCGTACCGAAGCCTTATTTTTCCGCCATGAACCGGATACCAAACCTGCTGATCAGGCAAATACTGTTGTTATTGCTCATTTTTGGGCTGGGTTGGGTGTTGTTTAGCGGCTTGCTGCAGTTCCTGCCCGCGCTTTTGGGGGCATATACGCTGTATGTGCTGCTGCGGCAGCCCATGTTTTTCCTGGCGCATACCTGGCGTTGGCATAAAGTGCTGGCTGCCCTGACGTTGATGGTACTGTCTTTGGCCATTATTTGGATACCCGTCCAATTTTTGGTACAATTAGTGCAGGGCAGGGTTGTCGAAACAGTTCAACATTCGCCGGATTGGATCCGCAACCTGGAAACCGCCATACATCAAATGGAAGAAAAATACAGCATTACGGTATTAACGCCGGAAATGCTGAAAGATATGGGTAACTGGGGTATGATACAACTCAGGGCGCTGGTTACGGCTACCATCGACGGCGTAACAACGGCGGTACTGGCGGCTTTTATCCTGTTTTTTATGCTGACCCAGGGGCGACAGATGGAGGCTGCCTTTTTTAAATGGCTGCCCCTGCGTTCAGAAAATACGCTTGACCTGAAACGGCAATTAAATAACCTGGTATTTTCCAACGCCGTCGGTATTCCTTTGCTGGGAATATTGCAGGGATTGGCTGCTTTACCAGCCTATTGGATTGCCGGTGTGGAAAATGTCGGGCTTTGGGTTGCCCTGACCGCCATATCGGGTATGCTGCCGGTGCTTGGCGTGATGCTGGCTTATGTGCCCTTGTCACTGCTGATGATCGCCGACGGTATGCTGTTAAAGGGAATCATCATGTTTGCCTACGGCTTTATCGTGATCGGTTCGGCCGATAACATAGGCCGGATGTGGCTGCAAAAAAAACTGGGAAACGTGCACCCGCTGATCACCCTGTTCGGGGTGATTCTCGGGTTAAAACTGTTCGGGTTTATCGGTTTCGTTTTCGGCCCCATTCTCATCTCTTTATTTTTGTTGTTAATCCGTATTTATTCCAAAGAATTCGGACATGAAGGGCATGCCGCCCACTAAAGGTCCGGATTGCAATATCTTTCGCGCCGATTTAAAATAATGATCATGAAGTCTTTGTTGACGCTTCTTTTTGTCCTCCCGACCATCCTCCTCACCGCCAATTCTTTTAATCCATTCCCCGTTTCCCTGAAAACCGCCTGCGAAATCGATCTTGGCCCCGACCTCACGGTGTGTAAAAATGCAAGTTTTTCCCTCAACCCGCACGCGGCGCCCCTGGGTGAATATAGCTGGGCCGGCAGCCCGGGCCTGAGTTGTTACGACTGCCCGTCTCCGCGGTTTTCCAGTGCTAATGCCGGTACTTTTACTTTAATTGCAACACGCACCACCCCCGATTGTACCGAAAGCGATACGATCCGGATTACCGTGATAGATGCCGGGGCGCCGCAATATGAAATAGCAGAAAACAGCAGTATATGCGCCGGCGACAGCATCGAATTGGGCGGGCCGGCTAAACCGGGCACTTTTTACAACTGGTTTGCCGTGCCGCCCGGTTTTGTCAGCAACCTGGCCAACCCCAAAGTCAGACCCTCCGGGCCCACTACTTATTACCTGTCGGTTTCCAACCTTTCCTGCCCGTTTATTACGCTCGACAGCGTGACGGTGACGCCCGTCTCCCTGACCCTGACCCTGACGCCAACCGATACCATTCGCCTTTGCCAGGGCCGGTCGCGCACCCTGCAGGCGACAGTTACACCGCCCGGGCAGCTCGTGAACTGGTCGCCCCTGGCCGGCTTGCAGGTAAGCCCCAACAGCCTCAGCGCCATAGCCACACCGCTTGAAAGCACGGCCTATACCGCTACCATTTCGCTGGCAGGCTGCACCCGGACGCGATCCGTGTATATCGGAGTGGATAGTCTGCCGGATAATCTCGACATTCAACCCGCCGACACCACGATTTGCCAGGGCGCCCAGGTAGTGCTGCGTTCGCCGGTGTACGAACCGGTTGAATATCCGGATATCGAATTCCTGTGGTCGCCTTTGACCGGCGCCCTGACGCCGGACAGCCTCTACAACCTGGTGGTACAACCGACGCAAACCACCGTGTACCGGCGGATCACGCGTAACGGCCTGTGTGCCGATACTTCGATAGCCGTGGTAAAGGTGATCCCGCCTGCCGAAATGTTCGTCACGCCCGCCGATACCACTATCTGCCCCGGCCAAAGCGTACAATTTAGTTTAACCTACACACCCGGCGTCACCGATATTAAATGGGAACCGCCTGCCGGCCTTTCCTGTACCGACTGCGACAACCCCCTGGCGACGCCACCCACGAGCCAGAACTATTCCGTTTCCGGCGAGTTTCAGGGATGTCCCGTCAGCGCCGGCGCCAGTATCAGTTTGTTCCCGCTGGCGCCGCTCCGCTTCCCCGCCGATATCCAGCTTTGTCTCGGCGAGCCCGTTACGCTCAACGAAATATTCGACCCCTCGGCTACATATACCTGGACTTCAACACACCCCGGGTTCGGCGCCAAAACGGAACCCGCGCCCACCTTCGTGCCGAACCAGACGGCCACCTATTACGTCACGGCTGATAACGGCTGTATTCGCCGCGATTCAGTCCGAATTTTTGTGCTCAGCGCCCAACTGAGCGTTCAGGGCGATACGACAATTTGTAAAAACTTTTCCGCGCCGCTCAGGGCCTCTGCCACCCTGCCCGGCAGTTTTGTCTGGATCAACGTTAATACCGGTCAGGTAGTGGCCAATCAGCCGGTAGTGTCGGCGGTGAAACCCAATGAAACCACGGTGTATACCGTTACCTATACTTATGGCGATAATTGCGTGCTGACCGACCAGGTAACCGTCACGATCAGCGGCGAAGCGCCTTCCATTGATTTTCCTTCTGACCGGCAAATTTGTCCGGGCGATACGGTGTTGCTGAACAGCGGACCGGTGCTGCCAGGGGCGGTATACGCCTGGACGGCCAATCCGCCCGATGCGGGACTTCAGGCCAATAATCCGCAACCCCTGGTTTCTCCAAAGGTCAATACCACCTACTCGGTTAATGCTACGCTGGGCAATTGCTCCGTTGCTCAACAGGTAAATATCATTGCCAATTCGGCCACGCTGAGCGTTACGCCCGACACCGCGGTGTGCGACAGTACCCTGACGACCCTTATGGCCAGCGGCTCGGCGCCCAATGGGTCGTATTCCTGGAATACCGGCAGCACTAACCCTTCCATTATGGTGACGCCGGCAGGAAACACGACTTATTCCGTAGTGTACACCTACGGCGACGGGTGTACGCTGACAGAGTCGGTACTGGTTTCCGTGGTGCCGAATTTTTCCCTGTCCATCAATGCCGTTCCGAACAAAGATACGG
>CALEYM010000555.1 GCA_937926185.1 uncultured Bacteroidota bacterium
GTACATATCAAACATAATTTCCTGTTTGTGTAACAGAAAATTGATCCCGACGCCCACACAAAGGATCACCATCGTCCAAACCAGCACGTATAAAATGAAGTGGTTCTGTCGTTGCGTCAGCCTGGGAAGGTTGGCGAAAGCCCAGGGCAGCACCAGAAATGGCAGCCGCACGCGCGCGCGCTCCAGCCAGTAGGCCTGATCGGCCGACCACAAACCGCTGAACGCCGGAACCAAAAGCAACAACAACAACCCGGCGTACGCCGGTTGCCCAAAAAGCCGCCGGAAAGATTCCACCAAAATCCCCCAAACCCGCCACTCCTTGCCTGCTGCCCCTTGCCTGCTGCCTGCCGAGCATTGCCAGAATGCCACAAAAACCAATCCCCACATACTGATGGACATTAAAAATGGCGAAAGGGGCATGCTCACGACCAGCAGGGCGGCAAAAAACAGCTGGCTGTCTGCCCGTGCAGATGTACTATGGAGCCAGGTTCGGATATTTTGTAAAAAATCGTTGTTCAAAGCGCGCAAAGATAATCAGCCGTCGTGGCGCTTGTTGGGGTAAATCATCCGGTTTTTCCGGGTGAATATCCAAAAAACGACGGCGTGCTTCGAGTGGTAAAAGCCGATTGAGCGAACTTCCCTAATATTGCGGCGTTTTAGTCAATGCTTATGAAACGCGCCCTGTACTTTTTTTTCATGACAATCGCCTCGAGCGGCTTTTGGGCCTGCCAGAACGATACGCCTCCCGTTTCCAGCGAATCGCCGGGTATGACCCGTGAAACGCCCCCTCCGGTTTCTACCAGCGTCGAACCCCGGCAACCCAAGGCCAGTCCGGGCAATTTTGAAAACCTGATTGCCGATTACGAGAGTAAAGACCGCGTGATCTGGCAAAAACCGGGTATGGTCATTTCCCTGTTGGGCGATCTGGCAGGGAAAGCAGTGGCTGACCTGGGCGCAGGCTCCGGCTATTTCGCTTTCCGCCTGGTGCCCAAAGCCCAAAAAGTGATCGGTGTAGACATCGACCCGCGTTTCATTGAATTTATGGACAGCGTCAAAGTACGGTTGCCCAAACAATATCAGGATCGCTTTGAAAGCCGTCTGGCCCAACCCGACGATCCCATGCTGAAACCCGGAGAAGTGGATGCCGTGGTGATGGTAAACACATACGGATACATCGAAAACCGGGTGAATTATCTGAAAATCCTGTCAAAAGGTATGTCGGACGGCGCTGAGTTACTGATCATTGATTTTAAGAAAAACAGCCTTCCGGTAGGGCCGGAGGATGAGTTTAAAGTTGCCCTGAGTCAGGTAGAACGCGAGCTGAAAGCAGCGGGATTTGAGATTCAAAAAATCGACAACGAGGCGCTCGATTACCAGTATATCATTATGGCGGCAAAACGGGGGCCAAGGAATGACCGGTAAATAACAGTCATCAGAAAATGGCCCAATGCCCTAATGCCGAAGTGCCCAATAACTAAATGACAGCCCATAACTTACGACATTCAATACATGCGCGGTTCGCTTAAATTGTTTACCTGGTTGGGAATTCCGGTACACCTGCACTGGACCTTCGGCCTTATTTTTTTATTGCCGTTGTGGGAAAGTTATGCCAAAAATCTGGGGTTAACGGATACCCTGTGGTTGTTCGGACTGTACCTGTCGCTTTTTGCCTGCGTGCTGCTGCATGAATACGGCCATGCTCTCACTGCCCGGCGGTACGGCGTCAATACCCAGGACATCATCCTGACACCTATTGGCGGTATCGCCCGCCTGGAACGTATGCCGGAAAAGCCGGTGCAGGAGTTTTTTGTGGCTATTGCCGGACCTATGGTGAATGTAGTGATCGCTATCGTATTGTTCGGATTGGGTAAACTGATCTTCTCGGGCGATAACTGGAGCCTTTTTACCTGGTTCCTCGAGCAATATCTCCGGTTCGACGATAGCGGTACGCCTCCCGTGGAAAGTGAAGAGCTCGGCGCCTGGCATTCCGGACTGCTGTTATTCCTGCCGCCGCTGGTAGCCGTAAATATTGGCCTGGTGGTATTCAATCTCATACCGGCTTTCCCGATGGACGGCGGACGTATTTTCCGAGCACTGCTGGCCATTCGCCTGGGTCGCGTACGCGCCACCCACTGGGCCGCCCGCCTGGGTCAGGCCATTGCCATCTTGTTCATCTTTCTCGGCATAACCGGCATAGGGAACATGGGCATTACCCTGGCGTTTATCGGCTTTTTTGTGTTCATCACTGCCCGTACAGAAAATGCCATGGTGCGCCTCGACGACCTGTTGCGCCGCTTCAAAGCCCGCGACGTGATGCGGCCACAATTCACCCGCCTGCAATCGAACGACTGGATGCAGACACCCATTACCCTGCTGCAACAGGGGTTGGAACGCCATTTCCTCGTCTTCGACCTGGAAGACCGGCTCAACGGCGTGCTCGAAGAACCGGATATCATTGCCGCGCTGCGAAAACGCGACCTGTCTGCAGAGATCAGTCAATACGCTCATCCGTCCGTGAAAGTTGTATCGGCAGGACAGGACCTGCAATCTGTTTATCAAATACTCATGCAGCGTGGCAACGCCATCATAGCAGTGGCCGACCAGGGCGAACTCATCGGAGTGATCGATCAAACAGGGCTTCAAAATTTTCTGCGG
>CALEYM010000556.1 GCA_937926185.1 uncultured Bacteroidota bacterium
TAACCTGGATCATCGCGCTGATCGAGGCAATCTGTGAACAGTTGTCTTCTATGATGATGTCCGGAAGGTTGGTCGTGGCGCAGCACGTGAACGGGTCGGTGCCCACCGTGGTTTCAGCCGGGCAGGTCATCGCCGGGCCCGCGTCGTCCAGCACTTTAAGTATCTGGTTGTGTTCGATATCTTCACCGGTGCACCAGTCGATGATCGTCCATTTACGGCGGATCTTGTAGGTGCCGTCGCATACTTCGATCACGGCGTCGTCGTAAGTCCAGTTGATCGAGCAGCCGTTGGGCGCGTCGAATACGTACGGGTAGCCTTGCAGGCCAAGACCTTCGAGGTAATTCGGCGAAGGATATGCGCTGTTGCAGGGCAGGGCCGGGGCATTGATATCGTCGTAGCTCGGCGGAAGCACTACATCACCCAATACCGGACGAAGCACTTCGATGCGTTGAATACAGGTGGCGCTGTTGCCGCTGGCGTCCGTGGCCGTCCACTTACGGTTAACCACTTTGGTCAGGCCGGAAGCGCAGTCTTGTTGTACTTCCGAATCAACATACGTCAGGGTAGCGTTGGAGCAGGGTTCCAGCACCGGACTGCCGGTGCCCGCGGTAACCGTGTAGCCACCGCTGCCGTTGGGGAAAGCGTCCTGGCCCAGTACCAGGTCGTTGGGCAGGCAGGGCAGTTCGCCTTCGATGGCCAGGTTCACCTGAATGTTGCCGATGCAATCGCCAAAGCCTGTTTGAGGTTCAAACAAACCCGAAGCGATGAAGCCGGCTTTCATAAGCAGCGGACCATTTTGAATATCGGGCAGTTGAGCGCCGAAGTTCCAGTTAAAGATCGGGTCGGCGCTACGGCCATAGATATGGAAGCCGCGGGATTCGCCGGGAGGAATAACCACCGGGGCCGAAAGTTCCACCTGGGACAGCGGGCCGGTACCCGTTGCGAAATACGGCACTACATCCACCTCGGCGGGGCCGAGATTGGTCCAGGCGGCAGCGTTCGCTTCGTTACCGAAAGAAGTAGGCGCCGTGTATACATCCACGATGGTCGGGGAGGGAATGTTGCCAAAGTCGGGAGACCAGTGACGGATACCGAAGCTGCCGATAGCCAGCGGCTCGTTGGTGGTATTCTCCAGATCGAAGAAATAGCCGCCGTCTACAAAGTCCCAAACCCATGCCTGGCCGCTTCCGAGGAAGTCGAAGTTGGCCGGGAACTGGATTGGGTCAGCGTTCGGATCGGGAACGAAGATCGGCTGGCTGTTCACGCAGGGCTCGAGGCTCTGGTTGCAGTAGGCATAGGCCGTCGGGCAATCCAGTACGGGCGGAAGTTTGTCTTCTATCTTGACGTTACCCCAGCACTTGTTGTTGTTATTTTCCGGATCGATCACGCGTACCTGGTAGGTCTTGCCCACGTCGGAGGGGCCGAGTACCGCCGGCACCCAGGGACCGTTACCAAAAGGCGCCGTTTTATCTAATTCAACTATATAGTCGTCGTAACAGCCGTAGGGGCCGCCTTCCAGTACCTGGTCGGCGCCAATTACTGCTTCGCAATTTGCATCCAGCGAAATCTGCACCAGGTCGTTGCACACCAGCGACTGGATCGGATTCGGATATTCCAGCACCGTAATGCTAAAGTTGCAGGTATTGATCACAGCGCCCGTGAAGGGGTTGATCAGTTTCCACATCACCTGGGTGGTGCCGATCGGGAATTCGGCGCCGGAAGGCAGACCGGACATCAGGATGAGTTCGGGCGCCTGGGCTTGCAGGGCCACACCGTGGAGCACCTGGATCAGGTGGTAGTTGCCAAGGCCGAATTGGGCCAGGTTGGTCGGGTTGGTGCCCGGGAAGGGCGATATGTACGAGGGATCCGTTTGGCCGCCAAAGTTGTAACCAACGGTGAAGGTGCCGCCGGAAACCTTGCGGATTTCCACCAGGAATTTGCTGCCTGCAGGGATTACCACGTTGATCGGGATATTCACCAGGGTGCCCTGAGCGATGAAAACGGGCGCCGAAGTAGCGATTTGTGTAGCCTGGGTAAGGTCCAGGGTAGCGCCGCCCAGGGTGCCGGTGAACGAATATACGTACAGCTGCACGGTACCGCCGCCGCTGAAGTCGTAGCTACCCACCTTGATCGAGCTGATGGTGTAGGAGCCGTTGATACCCGCCGCTGCAAGGTCGTAGCCGCGGTAGTGGCCTTCTCCGTTGATACCGTAAGCCACGCCGCCGCCGGTGGAAACCGTATCCAGGTTTTGCGTCAGCGTGGTAGCCGTCGGCACCAGGATGTCGCAGTTGCCGGTGAAGCTCACGTCGTAAGAAAGCACTTTCGAACATTCGCCGGGGCCGAGGTTAAAGGTTTGATTGCCCGGGCAGTTGAATACGCAGGGCAGATTCTGAGCGAAGGCGAGGTTGAAGTTTTGAATGGTAGGTATCCCGCTGGGATAAGCATCCCCGGTAGTCCTGGCCGTGACATTCAGCGGGCCGGAGAAATTCGCCGGCACATCGAGCGTGACGGAGAAATTATAAGCGCCGGTGGCGAAAGGGCCGCAGAAGGAGTTCGGGCCGAACGGGGTATTCCAAAACACCGCGTTGCCGGCGATATTTTTGTTACCCTGACCGCCGCCGCAGAAGTTGTAGGGCTCGGGACCGGCCGCCGAGGAGATCGTCAGACCGGCCGGGAACGTGAACCGTATCTCGTCTACGTACTCGAAAGTCGAGTTGGTCGTCACGGTAACCGTAAAGTTAAACGTATTGGACTGACCGGCCGTGTAATATGTTGTGGGAGAGGTCGCCGTAGCCGTGTAGGAGGCTTCGGCTACCGTTGAAAAACCCATTATCACGAACAGCGCCAACAGGCAGCGGTTCAGAATACCGGGTATCAGGTATGTACCTTTTTTCATGAGACGTATTGTTGTTGAATAAAATGAAAAGGTGGTGATAAAGTCGCGTAAACCTAAGTCGGGAAAAAAAGATCAACTTTACCGGAAACGTGTTTAAAGAATCGACACCAGACTGTTGTAAACTGAAGGCAGTTGGCTCGCGCCGCCGCCGCCCTTTACAGCCTTTGGCCCTTGAACGGGGCTCTTCAGTTGCATGTGGGATGCAGGCAGTTGTTTCAGCATGGATACTTCCACCGCGATGTCGTACTTCGTGATGTCGGTGAGCACCTTGTTGTAGTACACGTACCGCAACATTTCCAAAGCAGTGGCGGAGCCGTCGGCGACTTTGGGCTGCAGGGCGTCGATCGCGGCCTGGATCTTCGGCACAGAGGCGGCTTCATCCCAGGTGGTGAGGCCGTAGGCCGTCACACCCAGCATGTTCGCCATGTTGGTCATGAAAGGCGGTATGCCGTTGGGAGCCGTGGAAAGCGTCTGCCCGTAGGAAGCAGTATGGCTCACCAACATGAACAACGCCGTCAAAAGCGCTCGACGCTGGGCTCGAGCAACCCAGGATTTGGTATGGTTTGCTAATAATTGATTGATAATTAAAAATTTGGTGAATAGTGAAAAAAAAATGAAGCATCGGGTGCGCGTTCAGTACGCTCCCGATGCTTCATTTATGAAATAATAAAATACCTTTAGCAGTGTAGACAATTTCCATGAGATTAGAAAATTACAACTACGATGATTTTTCAGTAATTTCTCCACAAAGCTCTC
>CALEYM010000557.1 GCA_937926185.1 uncultured Bacteroidota bacterium
CGCGACCCCGTAACCCGCCAATCCGTAACCCGCCGACCTACAATCTATTCTTCAGGAATAACCTCTTCGAGCACTTCATCTTCGCCGGTTTCGCTTTCCAGGGCTTTTCGTTTACGGCGTTCCAGGGAGTTGGCGTGCATTTCCAGGTATTCATTCCGGTTGCGAACAATATCGGCGGCAAGATAAATAGCCCGTATCAAAGAGGATTCGTCTGCTTCCGATTTTCCGGCAATATCGTAGGCCGTGCCGTGGTCGGGCGAGGTACGCACCGAGGCAAGTCCGGCGGTGTAATTGATGCCTTCGCCAAAGGAAAGCGCCTTGAAAGGCACCAGGCCCTGGTCGTGGTACATGGCCAGCACGGCGTTATATTTCTGGAATTGTCCGGAGCCGAAGAAACCGTCGGCCGGGAAGGGGCCGAACGCCAGTACGCCTTTTTCTTTGGCCTGTTCGATGGCCGGACGGATGATTGTGTCGTCTTCCGTCCCGATGGCGCCTTCGTCGCCGGCGTGCGGATTGAGGCCCAGCACGGCAATGGTGGGCCGTTCAAGGTTAAAGTCGATTTTGAGCGTTTCGGCCAGGATGAGCAACTTGCGCAATACCTTTTCGGTAGTGACGGCCGCGGCCACTTCGCGCAGGGGCAAATGGTTGGTGACGACCCCGATCCGCAGGTTGTCGGATACCATGAGCATCAGCGAGTCTTTTGCGCCGAATTCATTGGTGATATATTCGGTGTGGCCGATAAAGGGGAAATCAGCCATTTGCATGGCTTTTTTATTGATAGGCGCGGTGACCAGCGCGTCGATCTCGCCGTTTTTCAGGTCTTTCACCGCGCGTTCGAGGGCGGCGAAGGCGCATTTACCACTGACGTCGGTGGGTTTGCCGAGGGTGATGTTGACGTTGTCCTGCCAGCAGTTGATCACATTGATACGCTCCGGCTGGGCTTCGCCCGGCGAGTGTATGGGGTAAAACTGGATATTTTCCTGTGTAATGATGTTCTTATGGTAGGCCACTACTTTGGTGCTGCCATAGATAATGGTATTGAAAGATTGGGCGGCTTTTTTCAGGGCCAGGGCTTTCAGAATGATTTCCAGCCCGATGCCGTTGATGTCGCCGCAGGTAATTCCAATGGTGATATTGTTGTTCATGGTTGTTGTTTAGTACTTGCTTCAGACGCTGCCCCACCGCTTTAAAAAATCGAAGAGCAGGCGAACGCCAACGCCCGTTCCTTCTTTTGTGCGGTAGCCGTTGGCGTTGCGAAGATACGCAGGCCCGGCAATGTCGAGGTGTAACCAGGGATAATCTGCAAAATGTTCGAGAAATTTTCCGGCGGTGATCATGCCGGCAGCGCCGGAGCCCATGTTTTTAAGGTCGGCGATATGGCTTTTCAGTTCTTCTCCGTATTCTTTCCACAAAGGTAATTCAACGAGGCGTTCGTAGGTATTCCAGCCGCTGTCTTCCAGGGCGGTTTTTACCGCGCGGGGAGCGTTACCCATGTAACAGATGGCCTGGTTGCCCAATGCCCGCACGGCAGCGCCGGTGAGGGTGGCCAGGTCGAGCACCAGTTCGGGGTCGTATTTTTTGGCGTAGTGCATGGCGTCGGCCAGGATAAGCCGGCCTTCGGCATCTGTATTGACCACTTCCACAGTCGTACCGGAATACATGCGGATGACGTCGCCAGGCGACAGGGCTTTGTCGCCGATTTTATTGTCGGTAGCCGGTATCAGACCGATGATATGGATGGGCAGTTTTACCTCGGCCACGGTGGCTATCGTACCGATCACCGCCGCGGCGCCGGCCATGTCGCATTTCATGTGGTCCATGCCTTCACTCGGTTTCAGGCTGAGGCCGCCGGTGTCATACACCACTCCTTTTCCGATGAGCACTACCGGTTTGGCATTGCGCGCATTTTCGGGCTTCCATTCCAGGATGCAGAATTGGGGCGGCACGTCGCTGGCCTGGTTGACGGCCAGCAGGCCGCCCATTTTCAGGCTTTGCAATTGTTCTTTGCCCAATACTTCGACGTCAAAACCGTACTGGCGTCCGGCCTCCCGGGCTGCTTCGGCAAGTTTAATGGTATCGAAGTGCGAATGGGGTTCGTTCACCAGGTCGCGGGTCAGGCACACTGCTTTTACCAGCGCATTCAGCTCGGCAATATCGGCATGTGGCGCCTGTTCGTGCGCCCAGGACAAATGGATCAACCGGTTTTCCTTTTTTTCCGGCGCCGTAAAATAGGGCAGAAACTGGTAATTGCCCAACATCAGGCCTTCCAGGAAAGCCAGCGCCAGTCGGTCCGAAACATAACTGTGCAGGGTGGCCGACTCCATTTTATAATGGCGCAATTCACGCAACAGGGCGTTTCCGTTCAGGCGGGCTTCTTCCAGTTGTACCCGTTCATCCTGATCGCCGGGAGTCAGGATGCGGAGAAATATGCCGCGGTCGGCTTGCGGAAAGAAAAAAGCGTGAACGTCTTTAGCGACTGCCTGACGCAGGTAAGCGACTTCGGTGGGCTGTAAAACCGCTTCCACCGCGTCCAGCGTCGCCTTTTCGGCGAGAATGATGGTGTTATCGTTGGAAAGGCCGGCAGGGATAGCCGCCAATTGAAGATATTGCACAGATTAGATGCTATTAATGGAAAAACAATCGGAACAAGGGGGCAAATGGCAGGATTTTCAAGAAATAAAACGCCTGATTACAATCGGGGTCGGCAAAGGTAGGTCAATTTAGGCGCAATCCGGAATGTTTACGCACAAATTGGGGGCCAAAAAGCGAATTTCAGAAAAGTTTTTTACTAAAAAGGCTTGAAAATCTTCAGTTCATATTGTAGTTCACGCCAAACCGTATTTGCCGTCCTTGTTGCGGGTTGTACAGGAGGTCGTCCGGCGTACCAGTAGCGTCGATGCCGGCATAGTACCGGTTAAATATATTCTGGCCGTGCAGGTAAAGCAGAAAATGTTTACTCAGGTATACGCGCAGCATAAAATCCCAGGTACGGTAGGCCGGATACCGGTTAATGACAGTATTGCGCTGGTAAAAATCGCCATACACCGCCGAACTACTCTGGATGCCGTTCTGGCGATTGCTGCTGACCATAAAGTTCCACTTTGGGGCCCGAAGGGAAAGCATGAACTGGGAAATCCAGCGGGGAAAATTGCGCACGTCGTTGGTGGCGGGCAGGCCGTAGCCAAACCATTCTCTGCCGCGGCTGTACTGGCAATAATACTCCAGTTTTGCCGTAATGGTCGACTCGCCGGGAGCGGCGTTTTTTTGTTTCAGGTCAAAGTTTAAAATGTCGTTGCCAAAGGCACCCTGAATGCCCCATAGCTGCAGGCCCAACCCGGGACTGTTGGCGAAACCGTATTGCCAGCCAAAATCCGTCTTTACCAAATACCCGTTCCGGGCCATATTTCGCCCTTCCTGGTAAAAAAACTGGAGATCCGCGGTGAAATCTTGCCAGTATCTCCGGATACCCAGTTCAGCCTGCCTGATTTGTTCGGTTGATGCCAGCAAATTGCCATTCAGTTCGGCAGAAGGGAAAGGCCGGGAATCAATGTCGATATAATAAGAATTTACCCGGCCATAGACCGACGGGCGACGGAATGCGCCGGCGTAACTGACTCTGAACGACCAGGCACTGTCCGGCCGGTATTGCAGG
>CALEYM010000558.1 GCA_937926185.1 uncultured Bacteroidota bacterium
AAACCGGTATAAGTCGCTTTCGCCTCCGGCGGCGACTTATACCGGTTTCACCACCCGCTTGAAATATTTACAGGTGTGAAAAATCGCCTTAATGGCGATTATTTATCCGGGCGCATGTTGCTGATGACCTAATGACGTTTAACGACCTAATGACGTTTAATGACTAAAATGACTATCCTCATCACCGGCGGCGCCGGATTCATCGGCTCGCACGTCGTGCGGCTGTTCGTTCAGAAATACCCCCAATACCGCATCGTAAACCTCGATGCCCTGACGTATGCCGGCAGCCTGGCCAACCTGCGCGACGTGGAAAACGCGACCAATTATATTTTCGAAAAAGGCGACATCCGCGACCAGGAGCGTATCAGTGAATTATTCGCCCACTACCGCTTCGACGGCGTCATTCACTTAGCCGCCGAAAGCCACGTGGACCGTTCCATCGACAACCCGCTGGCTTTCGTGGAAACCAACGTGCTGGGTACCGTGAACCTGCTCAATGCCGCACGCCAGGCCTGGGCGGCCGATTTCTCCGGCAAACGTTTTTACCATATCTCCACCGACGAGGTGTACGGCTCGCTCGGCGACGAAGGTTTTTTCACCGAAGAAACGCCCTACGACCCGCGTTCTCCATATTCGGCATCCAAGGCCAGCAGCGATCACTTCGTGCGCGCCTGGTACCATACTTACGGCCTGCCGGCAGTCATCTCCAACTGCAGCAACAACTACGGCCCGAACCAATACCCGGAAAAGATGATCCCCGTGATGATCAACTGCATCCGGGAAAACAAGCCGCTGCCCGTGTACGGCGACGGTCAGAACGTGCGCGACTGGCTCTGGGTAAAAGACCACGCCGCCGCCATCGACCTGATCTTCCACAAGGGAAAATCGGGTGAGACCTACAATATCGGCGGCAACAACGAGTGGAAAAACCTCGACCTCGTGGAAAAACTCTGCGACATCATGGACGAGCTGCTCGGCCGCGCGTCCGGCGCTTCCCGCCAACTCATCAGCTTCGTGAAAGACCGCCCGGGCCACGACCGCCGCTACGCCATCGACGCCTCCAAAATCCGCCGCGAACTGGGCTGGGAACCGAGTATTAAGTTTGAAGAGGGGTTCCGGGAAACGGCGAAGTGGTATCTGGAAAATGAGGCGTGGGTAAGGGAAGCGACAAAATAATTCACTCATCACTCATCGCTCATCACTCTTCACTCATCACTTTCATAATCAGTACCTTGTCAATTTTACTTTTATCCATGTCCACGATTTCGAAGCGATAGCCTTCGGCTTCGAAATAATCGCCGGCGCGCGGGATTTCACTGAGCCGGTGCAGGATAAATCCGGCCAGGGTGGCATAGTCGGCGTCATCGGGGTCGAAAGCGGCGAGCGGGATGGTTTCCCGCAGTTCGTCGATGGGAATGGCGCCCTCCACCAGCAGGCTGCCGTCTTCACGGGTAACGATAGATGGCGTTTCCACATCATCTACGTCGGGCAGTGCTCCGAAAATATTCTCGGTGAGGTCGTGCAGGGTGATGATCCCCTGAATGGAACCGTATTCATCGACGACGACGGCGAAGTAGTTGCGGTCTTTGCGAAATCGCTCCAGTATTTTGAGGGCGTTCATTGTTTCGGGCACGTATAGCGGCGGCATCAGGATTTGCCGCAGGTCAAACCCCGGCTTGTGGTAGTTGTCGATGTAATCGCGCAGCCGGACCACACCCAGGATGTTTTCAATACCGCCTTCACAAACCAGAAATTTGGTATAACCGCTTTCCCGGATGATCCGGTCATTTTCTTCCGCCGGCGCCTGCACGTCGAGCCACTCCACGTCGTTGCGATGGGTCATGATCGTATAGGCGTCGCGGTCGGCAAAACGCAGGATATTCTGAATAAACTCGCTTTCTTTTTCCTCCAGTACGCCTTGTTGATTGGCAATTTTGACCATCATTTTGATCTCTTCCTCCGAAATATTTTGCTGTTCGCCAGGCTTTATAAAAAACAGCCGCAGGAAAAGTTTGGCCGACCAACGGAGAAACCAGGCGATCGGCCTCGTCAGGTTTCTGACCCAAAGCATTACCGGCGCGCAAACCAGCGCCAGCGATTCTGCATATTGGGTGGCAATATATTTGGGCGCGACCTGACCGATAACCAATGACAAATAGACGACAAAAAGTATAACGGCGGAAACTGAAATATGACCGGCATAAGGCGCCAGCAGGGGAATTTGCGCCAGCACCGGCGCCAGCACCGCCCCGACCTTCAAACCGCTGTATGCACCCAAAATAATGCTGATCAGCGTTATACCGATCTGCATGGCCAACAGGTATTCATCCATATTGTCCAGCACATCAAGCGCAATGCCCGCGCTCCGGCGGCCCTTCGCTTTTTCGCTTTCCAATTTGGCTCTTTTGACCGTAATCAGGGCGAATTCGCCCAGCACCAGAAAACCATGCAGGACGATGAGAATGAGTATTATGGCTGTTTCCATGGAAAACTGCCGCAAAAGTAGCACA
>CALEYM010000559.1 GCA_937926185.1 uncultured Bacteroidota bacterium
GGGGAGGGGTCGGGGGTGGGGTTTCACGCGACAGGGTACAATATCCGGATAGCCACTTTGTGATCTATTTCACCATCTTCCTGAAAAAATACAACGCCACCAGCATGATCCCGATCGGCAGCAGTGAAAAATAAAAAGCATTTTGCCCGCCGAAATGTTCAAAGATATTGCCGGTGATAATGGAACCCGTGGTGCCGCCCAGGGCCGAAAAAATGATGATCAGTCCAGACATAAGCCCATGCTGTTGCACCGGTAAAGCGCTTAAAATCAGTGAATTGATGGCCGGATAAATGGGCGCCAACAGAAGCCCGATCAGGGGGAATACAAAAGCGGCGGGCGGCGCGTCGGCCCAGCCGGTCACCGTCCGTTCGCCGGCGCCTTGGGCCAGCGGTACCGCCAGCAGCACCAGCCCGGCAGCCAGTAGCAGGCAGGCGCTAAGCACCATATACCAGTTCAGTTTTTTTAATAAAATGCCCGCCAGCAAACGCCCCAGCGCCGTGGAGCCCGCCAGTATGCTCGCCATTTCAATGCTCAGGGCGGAGGGTAGTTTCAGCACCTGCTGGTTGTAGGTAGGCAGCCAGCTCATAATACTTTGTTCGATGAGCACGTAGAAAAAGGCGCAGATGACAAACACGATCACCAGCGGCAGCGCCATCAGTTGGAACATCTTCCCAAAATCGGCCGCCATCGAGCCGCCCGGTTCGGCTTTTACCGAATTTTCATCCAGCGGCGCCGACAGCAACAACAGAAAAGCGGCCAGGGAAATGCCGCCCAACAGGTAATACACCTTCAGCCATGCCGTGGATTGCGGGTCGTGGTCGCCCACGAAATAACTGAAAATAAAATACCCCAGCAGGATGCCCACCATAAAAAACGATTCGATAAAGTTCATCAGGCTGATGTGTTCCTTTTTGTCGCGGGTCACCAGGCCGATGGTGCTGTACACCGACATTTTAATGAGCGCAAAACTGGAACCCACCGCTGCGAACAGTAACTTTGTGGACCAGAAACTGGCCGTAAACGGCATGGCCAAACAGGCGGTCGTCACCACCCCCAACGCGATCAGCATGGCGTTTTTGTAGCCGATGCGCGTGATGTACGACGATACGAGGAAGGATACCAGCGCGATGCTCAGGTCTTTATAAGCCTCCAGCACCGAAGCGCCCGACTGGCTGACGCCGAAGTTGTTTTGCACCTGCAAAATAACCGTGCCGACACTGTTGAGGAGTATTGCGAAAACAAAATAGTTGAGGAAAAGCGAGAGTTTAATTTGCCAGTTTTGCATGAAAGAGTAATTGTAGCGTGAATAAAGCCAGCCCGGCAAAATTAATTTTCTTTGCGAGGAAATGATACAATTCCGTGAAGCAACACCCGACGACATTCCGATCATTGCCGCTCTGCACGCGCTGAGCTGGCAAAATGCTTACCGCGGCATTCTCCGCGATGATTACCTGGACAAAGAGGTTCATCAGGAACGGCTTACCCTGTGGCGTCAGCGCCTGGCCCAACCGGCTGAAAAACAATGGGTGTGGCTGGCGCTGGACGGACCCAAACTACTCGGATTCGTTTGCGTTCTGGGCGACCATGATCCGGAATGGGGTTCGTTAATCGACAACCTCCACGTGCATCCCGATCTGAAAGGACAGGGCCTGGGCGCCCTGCTGATGCGCGAATCAGCCGGCTGGATGAAAGAAAACTGCGCCATGCAGCGTTTTTACCTTTGGGTATACGAGGAAAATGCGCCGGCCAGGAGATTTTATGAAAAGATGGGAGCGGTTTACCGGGGTTCGGAAACGTATGAAAATCCCGGCGGCGGACAAGCGCGGGTAGCGCGATACGCGTGGGCGTCGTTTGACGACATTTTAAGGTAAACTAATGCCCGCCGTTGGCATTTAACCTAAAAACCGAAGGGGAATCAGGTTCAAAAACTATTTTTGTTCTGAAACAAATCTTTATACCATGGCAGCATTTACCCTTCACATCAATAACCGCGAATACGCCGTCGATGCGGCGCCCGACACACCCCTGCTTTGGGTGTTGCGCGATCACCTGGGCCTGGTGGGTACCAAATACGGCTGCGGGATCGCCGTTTGCGGCGCCTGCACCGTGCATGTCAACGGCGAGGCGACCCGCTCCTGCATCCTGCCTGTTTCGGCAGTCGGCGCCGCAAAAATCACCACCATTGAAGGCCTTTCCGAAAAAGGCGACCACCCGCTGCAACTGGCCTGGCACGAAGTGGACGTGCCCCAATGCGGCTATTGCCAGGCCGGCCAGCTGATGTCGGCCGCGGCACTGCTATCCCGCAATCCGAAGCCCGGCGACGAAGAAATTGAATCCGCCATGTCGGGCAACCTTTGCCGCTGCGGCACTTACCACCGTATTCGTCAGGCGGTGAAAGTGGCGTCGGGGCAGTGAATGGTTTATGAGGGTTTATGAGGGTTTATGAGGGTTTATGAGGGTTTATGAGGGTTT
>CALEYM010000560.1 GCA_937926185.1 uncultured Bacteroidota bacterium
TTTTCTGCCACCGTGATCTGGTTTTCCGACCTGCCTGAAAAGGATACGTTGTTACCGTTTTATCTGTTTGTGTTGTGCGGAAGTTTAGTGTTCAGTTGGCTGCTGTTGAAAAACCTTAAACCCGTCGTATTATGACCCCTACTTTTGCCGCCCTATGCCATTCACACCCGACTATATTGCTACGCTTATCCGCGAACATTACCGCCTCGATGTTTCCGTAAAACCCCTCCCCGGCGAAATCGACCTGAATTTCAGGGTGGAAGCACCCTCAGGCGGTATCTATACCTTCAAAATAGCCAATCCGGCGGAACGCCGCGAAAACCTCGAACTGCAAAACGCCGTGATGCAGCGCCTGGCGGCGGCTGGTTTGGGTCTCGAAGTGCCGCGGGTAATACCCACGGCCCAGGGCGAACCCATTGCTGCCATCACCGCGCCGGATCAGTCCCGGCGTTTTATCCGCCTGCTGACCTGGATCGAAGGGCGTTGTTTCGCCGACGTCCACCCGCACACGCCGGAACTACTCGAGCGCGTAGGCGAGATGTGCGGCAAACTCTGCGCCGCCCTCTCCGGCTTCGACCACCCCGCCGCCCACCGTTTCATCAAATGGGACCCTTCACAGGCGGTCTGGACACGCGATCATTTATCTAAAATTGCCGGCAAGGAAAAACAGGCGCTGGCCGGCCGGTTTTTACAACTATTTGAAAAAGAAGCGCTCCCATTGTTGCCCGGGTTGCGCAAAAACGTCAACTACAACGACGCCAACGACTACAACATCCTCGTAGGCCACAACCCGGAAATACCCACTGTACCGGGCGTGATCGACTTCGGCGACGTGGTGTACACCCATACCGTCAACGACCTCGCCATTGCCGCCGCCTACGTGGCCATGCACAAACCCGACCCGCTGACGGCTATCGCCCAGCTGGTGCGGGGTTTCCACCGCCAGTTTCCGCTGACGGAACAGGAAGTCGCGGCGCTCTTTCCCCTCATCGGCGCCCGCCTGCTCATCAGCGTCACCTGCTCGGCCATGAACCTGGCGGAAAACCCCGGCAACGAATACCTCCAGATCAGCGACCGCCCGGCCTGGGCCCTGCTGGAACAACTGGACCAGATTTCGCCCGCGCTTGCACAAGCCACTTTCCGCCATGCCTGCGGCTGGGAGCCCTGCCACACACACGGCCTTTTTGTGCAATGGGCCAAACACCACCGCGACAAGGTTCATGAAATCGTACCGGCCGATCTGAACAAAGCCGTCTGGCTTGACCTCGGCGTCGGCAGCCCCGACCTGGGTAATTATGCCGACATCGAGGACGCCGGCAGGCTGCACGGCCGGATCATGGAAGCCATGAACGGGGCTGCCTGCGGTATCGGTTGCTACAACGAGGTGCGGCCGTTCTACACCTCCGACGCCTACGAAGTGCGCGGCAATAACGGCCCCGAATGGCGCACCGTACACATCGGCCTCGATATCTTCATGCCGCCCGAAACGCCGGTGTTTGCCCCGCTCGACGGCATCGTGCACAGTTTTCAGGACAACGCCAACGACCGCGACTACGGCCCCACCATCATCCTCGAACACCGCGTCAGCGAGGCCCTGACCTTTTACACCCTGTACGGACACCTCACCCGGACTTCGCTGCAAGGGCTGAAAACCGGCCAAAGCATTCGCGCCGGACAGGCATTCTGCCGCATCGGCCCCATGCCCGAAAACGGCAACTGGTCGCCCCACCTGCATTTTCAGGTGATCCTCGATATGCTCGGCCAGAAAGGCGACTACGCGGGTGTCGCTTTTCCGGATAAACGCGACATCTGGACCAGCCTTTGCCCCGACCCCTGGCTGCTGCTGACCGGCCACCCCTCCACCCCGCAGCCCCGACTGGACGCGCCGGAAATATTGGATTACCGCCAGCGCCATCTGGGCAAAAACCTCAGCATTTCCTATCAAAAACCGCTCACTATGCTGCGCGGCTGGCGGCAATACCTGTTCGACGACACCGGCCGCCGCTACCTGGATACCGTGAATAACGTGGCCCACGTGGGGCACGAACACCCGCGCGTGGTACGCGCCGGGCAGCGGCAAATGGCCGTACTGAACACCAACACCCGCTACCTGCACCCCCATATCGTACAATTCGCAGAAGAGCTGCTGTCCACCTTCCCGCCGGAACTGAACGTGGCATTTTTTGTCAACAGCGGCAGCGAAGCCAACGAACTGGCCCTGCGCCTGGCGAAAAATTACACCGGACAAAAGGATGTGATCGTGGTGGAGCACGGCTATCACGGCAATACGCAGGGCTGCGTCGACATCAGTTCGTACAAGTTCGACGGTCCGGGCGGCAAGGGCGCACCCGCTCAGGTTCACGTGACGCCCCTGCCCGATGCCTTCCGGGGCCGGTACCGGGGCAATACGCCGGAAACCGGCGCCCAATATGCCGGCCACGCCGGCGCAGCCGTGGAGCAAATACGGCAGGCAGGCCGGCAACCGGCGGCCTTTATCTGCGAATCGGTGATCAGCTGTGGCGGACAGGTGATTTTGCCGCCCGGCTACCTGCGGGAAGCCTGCCGCCACGTACGGGCTGGCGGCGGCTTATACATCGCCGACGAGGTGCAAACCGGCTGCGGACGGCACGGACGCTATTTCTGGGCTTTTGAAGAACATGGCGTGACGCCCGATATCGTCACCATCGGCAAACCCATCGGCAACGGGTACCCGCTGGGCGTGGTGGTCACCACCCGGGCTATCGCCGACGCCTTTGCCAACGGCATGGAGTATTTCAATACCTTCGGCGGCAACCCGGTGTCCTGCGCCATTGGGCTGGAGGTGCTGCACGTGATCCGCGAGGAGGGTTTGCAGCAAAATGCACTGGAAACGGGGGACTATTTACGTCAACATCTAAAGGAACTGGCTGCCCAATTCCCTCTCATCGGCGACGTGCGCGGGCCCGGGTTGTTCCTCGGTTTCGAACTGGTGAAAAATCCGGAAACCCTCGAACCCGCAGGCCCGCAGGCGTCGTACCTCGCCAACCGCATGCGCGAACTGGGCGTACTGATGAGCATCGACGGACCGTACCACAATGTTTTGAAGATCAAACCGCCGCTGGTTTTTGGGAAAAAAGAGGCGGATTTTTTGGTGGAAATGCTGGAGAAGGTTCTTAAAGAGGATTCTATGCAATCAGCGGGATAGAAAAAACGCCCGGAATTTCTCCAGTTCGAGCAATTCCTGTTCCACAAAACGGGTGAAAAGCCGTTCGCCAACCTGTGAATGCAGGGCGGAGATGCCCACGTCGATTAAGCGCAAACCGGTTTGGGTAAGGAAAATATTGTCAAAAGAAAAACCGGGCATATCGGAGGGCCGGCGCAGATCGCGGTGTACAAAGCCGGCTTTATGGAGTTGACGAAGTTCATCCTCCATCACTTCGAGCATGAGTTCGCGGCGTTCATACTCGAAGGCCCGGAAGTCGAGCGGAAACAAGCGCTCCATCACCAACATTTCCGCATCGGGACTGAATTCGTCCAGCCGAATAAAACGCACGACCAAACCGTTTACCGCGTTGGCAAATTTCATTTTCTCCGCCTCGGAGCCGATATCCGAGCGGGTATCGCCGGTGAAAAGCTTGCCCACTTCAGTTTCTGAAAGGGCAATTACCGTGTTATTATCCCCTGTTGACAGGGCTTGTTTTTTCACCAAGATTTCCATGCATTTTTTAAAAAGCGAATCCAGTTCCCACTCATAATGCCTTCAATATCAGCCTCCGAATACCCTCGTTTTTGCAAAACAGCGGGCAGCTTTTGCAGATCGCCGATGGTATCCAGGTCGGCCGGGCACTGCTCCGTGCCGAAGGCGCCGTCGAGGTCGGAGCCGATACCCACGTGGCGGGCGTTGCCGGCCAACTGGCAAATGTGGTCGATGTGATCTGCCACGGTTTCGAGGGTGACGCCGGCGCTTTGGGGGGTGCTGACGCCCCGCTCCCAGCCGGGCTTCAGCATCCAGGCGTCGAAAGCGGCGCCGATGACGGCGCCTCGCCGGATGAGTTCGCGGATCTGTTCGTCGCTGAACTGGCGGTTGTGCGGCACCAAAGTCCGGCAGTTGTTGTGGCTGGCCCAAACGGGGCCCTGAAAAGCATCAAGGGCTTCCCGGAAACTCTGGTCGCACAGGTGGGTGGCATCGAGGATGATGCCGAGTTCGTCCATTTTTTTCAACAGCGCCCGGCCTTTTTCGCCGATCCCGCCCGTGGCATCAGTGCCCTGCGCGTAGGTGCCCGGCCCGTAATGTGCCGGGCCGAGGGCCCGCAGGCCGGATTCGTAGGCTTTCTCCAAATAATCAAGGTTGATGATGGAATCAGCGCCTTCCAGGCTGATGATATAACCGATGGGTTCGTCGGCTTTGGGCGCGCTCCATCTGGCCAGATGGGTTTCGAGAGAGGCCCGGTCGGTAACAGGTGTCATTTGCCCCAGGTTTTCCATGGTTTTATACCAGGCCAGTTGCGCCTGTGTCATCGCCCAGGCCTGCTGCGGCGAGTGCCATCCGGGCAAGGGGTTGCTTTTTTTTACAAAACGGGCAATTTGTGTGGCCACGCACAGCCCTACCCTGCCCTTTCGCATTTCAGGCAGAGAAACCGTGCCGCGGCCCCGGTCGGGTTTGTCGGTCAACCCCTGCTCGCGGGCGCGGAGCGCTGCCACGGACTGGGTCAGGTCGCGGTTCCATTCCATGGCGTTCATGGCCAGGTCGAGATGGGCGTCGAAGATAAAGTAAGGATCTGGCATGGGACAAATATCCGGTTTAAAACAAGAGAAAGAACAGACCGCTCAAATTTCACTCCAAGCGTCAGGACAATAACTTTGTACCGGATTTCGATGTTTACCAGAAAAAGACACAACGTTTACCGAAAATATGTTTCAAAAATTGAACGGCATTAGCCTCATTTTTACCCTGTTACTTCCTTTTCAAATGGCATTCGCCCAAACGACGCCGGTTACCGGCAAATGGTGGGTTGAATTTACCGACAAAAACAATTCCCCCTATTGCCTGTGCCGCCCGGCCGAATTTTTGTCGGCCCGCGCACTCGAACGCCGGGCACGCGCCGGAATACAAACAGAAGAGAACGACCTGCCGGTAAACCCGCAATATCTGAACGCGTTGAAAACCAAAGGAGTAATTATCCACAACAGCTCGCGCTGGCTGAATGCCGCCTCGATTATCGCCGATTCGGCTTCGGCCAAACGGCTGGAAGAACTGCCATTCGTGCGGCAGGTGAGCTACCTGGGCCGCGATATCCGGATCAAAAATCCGCCGAACAGGATGCCTAAAAAACGCGCACCCCTTGAGGAGGTTCCCAAAGCCGAAGGCAGCCGGAGCGCTTATGGTTACGCTGCCATGCAAAACAGCCTGCTCGGCATGCCTTTGCTCCATGGCGCCGGTCACCGCGGCGAGGGTATCTGGGTTGCTGTTATGGACGGCGGCTTCACCAACGTGGATACCATGCCTTTTTTCGACAGTGTGGCGCTGAAGGGGCGTTTGTTCGAGGGTTGGGATTTCGTGGAGCGCGACGGCGGCGTGTTTGAAAGCGCCTCGCACGGTACCTCGGTGTTATCCGTGATGGCCGCCGACCTGCCCGGCTACTTTGTCGGCACGGCGCCCGGGGCAACATATTTTTTATTAAAAACGGAAGACACCGGCGGCGAATTCCCCATCGAGGAGGCCAACTGGATCGCCGGGGCGGAATGGGCCGACAGCATCGGGGCCGACATCGTCAATGCCTCGCTGGGCTACACCACGTTTAACGACTCCACCCTGAATCACCGGTATTCCACCCTCGACGGTCGCACAGCCATTGGCTCGCGCGGCGCCGCCATCGCCGCCACAAAGGGCATGATCATCTGCAACAGCGCGGGCAACAGCGGCGACGAACCCTGGCGCCATATCGGCGTGCCGGCCGATGCGCCCGGTGTTATCGCGGTGGGCGCCGTACAGCACGACGAATCGGTCGCTTCGTTCAGCTCCGTTGGCCCTAGCGCCGACGGGCGGATCAAACCCGAACTGGTGGCGCCCGGCGACATGGTGGTGGTGGCCGGCAACACCGGCACCGAACTTGGCCTGTCCAGCGGCACTTCACTGGCCTCGCCCATGCTCACGGGCGCGCTGGCCAGCCTTTGGAGCGCCTTCCCCGATAAAACCGCCGCGCAAATCCTCGATGCCGTGTTCGCCGCAAGCGACCAAAGCAACCGGCCCGACAACGAACGCGGCTACGGACTGCCCGACATGACCCGCGCCTGGCTCCGCCTGGGCGGTTTCCTGCCCGGCGGCGATGTGCCGAACAACGCCCGCGAAGGGTTCTTTTCCTACGACAGACCCTCCGGAACTTTGTCGTTTTTGCTTTTTGACGATTTGTCGGACGCCAGTATGACGGTGGAGTTGCGCGATTTTTCCGGCCAGTGGCTGGGTACCGCGGCTGCCAAATTATCGCCGGCGCGTGTTTCCACACTGACTATTGGCGGGCTGTACGATCTGAAACCCGGCGCATACCAGCTGCTGGTGCATACGGATAATGGCGTGGTCAGATTAGCGTGGTTGGCATGGGGTTGAAAACGGCGTCGGTTACCGCAACCTGCCCAACACATCCTTCATCCGCCGGATCGCCTCCCGCAGTTGTTCTTCCGAAGCCGCGTAACTAAGCCGGAAACAATTCGGATCGCCGAAGGCGGAGCCGGACACCAGACCCACATAAGCAGAAGTCATGATGTAATCGCAGAAGTCGTCGGCATTTTGAATGTGGGTTTGACCGTCGGTCTTGCCGAAATACGCGCTTACATCAGGGAAAACATAAAACGCCCCGTCGGGATGGTTGGAATGAATGCCCGGAATTTCTTCCAGCATGGATAATACGATGTCACGGCGTTCGCGAAAGGCCTCCCGCATGGCGTCGGTGGGGGCCATATCGCTCACCAGGGCGATGGCGCCGGCCTTTTGGCTGAAAGAGGCGGCGCCGCTGGTCACCTGGCCCTGGATTTTGGCACAGGCATCGGCAATAAATTTAGGCGCGCCCATGTAACCCAGCCGCCAACCGGTCATGGCGAATCCTTTGGCGAAGCCGTTTACGGTGATAGTGCGGTCTTTTACCTCGGGGAAGCTGCCGATGCTGACATGTTCGTGGGTAAAATTGATATATTCGTAAATTTCGTCGCTCACGATATACACGTGATCATGGCGGGCGAGCACTTCAGCGTAAGCTTTTAATTCGTCCCGATCGAACACCGTACCCGTAGGGTTGCAGGGCGAAGAGAACAGCACGAATTTGGTGCGGGGTGTGATGGCCGCGGCCAGTTGTTCCGGGGCGGGTTTGAATTCGCGGTCCACGCTGGCGTACACCGGCACCGGCATGCCGCCGGATAATTTCACAATTTCCCAATAAGACACCCAGTAAGGGGCAAAAATCACCACCTCATCGCCCGGATCGAGCAGCGCCTGGCACAGGTTGTAAATGGTTTGTTTGGCGCCGTTGCTCACCACGATTTGCTCCGGCCGGTAATCGAGGTGATTATCGCGTTTGAATTTTTCGCTGATCGCTTTGGTCAGTTCGGGCAGGCCAGCTACCGGCGTATATTTGGTGTAACCCTCTTTAAGTGCCTGATAAGCAGCATCTTTGATGTGGCCAGGCGTATCGAAATCGGGTTCACCCAGGCTCAGGCTGATGACATCGTGACCCAGCGCGCGCATTTCGCGGGCCATACGCGCCATTTTGAGGGTTTCGGATTCGGCGAGGTTTAGTACGCGCTGGGAAAGAACCGGTTGGGTAGTTGTCATGGATTTGTTGTGTTGTATTTAAGACCCCTGACATGAATGAGTCTTTTCAAAAGAATTGGTTTGGAGATCAATGCAAAGGTATGAAGTGTTCGGTAAAGGGCGCGTTTCAAATTATCTGGCCATGGAAATCTCGCTTTTAAAAAAAGCGAGTTTCGCAGCCCGCTCGCCGACGATCCGGCCCAACCGAAGCCCTTCTTCGCAGTCCATTCGAAAATGTACGCCAAGGGCTATTCTCGATACGGCATTTTCATGCGCCATTTCATCGAATGACCGGTAATGTCGCGCTTTCCCGGCAAATTCCTTTCGGTCTTCATGGGTACGATCCGTAAAGTCGACTGTTTCACCCAAAAAACCGGCCAATAAAACGGCAGAGCTCGCTCCCAATGCCGCATGCCCCGAGGGATATGCCGGGAAAGGAGGGCTTTCATGCAAAGATTTCCAGTCGGCACGAATATTTCGCCGGATGTACGGCTCTGGCCGCTCCCTGTTAAAACGGTATTTGGCGTCCCAACAGATGACCATGGCATCCGACAAGGCCATGCCCATTTTCAGATACAACTCCAGCATTTGCGGTAGCGGCAAACGGGCCTGTTCTACCGCTTGGTTGGCAATGCTGATCCAACGTCCGGCCGGTGTCACCGTAAAGCCCGGCACGTCGTCGCTCCACAATTCGGCAATCCAGTGATTTTCTTTCGAAAGGGGTTTTGACATACTGTATACTTCCATTGCCTCCGAATAACAGGCAGAACCCGGGCGCTCGTCAAACGTTACCGGAGATTGTACTTCCACACTCCCGCGGGGCACCAGAAAAGTACGCATATTGCCCCAATGCGGCAATAATGCCGGCATCGGATGGCTGCCCTCCGGCTGCCAGCAGCCCGGACATTGAGGCGGAGTGTAACGGCGTTCGAAATTATACAAAAATGCGTCGTGGCCGATACTGTCGGTTGCCGACCAGCGCCAAACCGCGATAGCCGTTCTTTTGCCGTAATTGGCCGACTTGCGGTAAATGTCAGGGTCGGCCTGTTGCCGGAGCGCCTCCGCCCGGCCGGATTCCAGCCATTGAATTTTTTCCTGCAAATGCGGCGGAGCCGCGGGGAAAAACTGACGCATGATCTCCGCATAAGCGGCATTCAGGCTGGCGGGCAAATAAAAGGGAAAGGGCGCCCGCGAAGGCTGGTTATATCCCGGACAGTATTTATGAATGGAAATGCCTTCATCCAGGCCAGGCAATGCCGCCTGCCAGGCAGCACAACTCACATAAGCAAATGTACGGGCGGTGACGGGCACCCGGTAGCCGGGGGTATTCCGCTCCAGTTCTACCAGGAGGCGGTTCCATTCGAGCGACAATTCCCGCGCGGCACGGAATTCAGCAGACTCTGGCGCCGCATCGCGGTTGCAGGAAAAAGTGGCAGTAACGAAAACCAACAATAACCATCCCAAACACCTGATTAAACTGTACGCAGGACAATTCATAATCGGATTTTGACAAAGGTATGATCCGGAGGTTGATTTGTTGATTCGAGTGGCCAAGCTTGAAGCCCTCGAATCAACAAATCAACAATCAAACATTGAACCGAAAATGCATGATGTCGCCGTCCTGCACCACGTATTCTTTTCCCTCCACGGCCATTTTTCCGGCCTCCTTCACTTTAGCCTCGGAGCCATAGGCGATAAAGTCCTGATATTTAATCACTTCTGCCCGGATAAAACCTTTTTCGAAATCGGAGTGAATGACGCCGGCCGCTTCGGGCGCCTTGGCGCCCCGGTGCACGGTCCAGGCGCGCACCTCTTTTTCGCCGGCGGTAAAATAGGTGATCAGGTTGAGCAGGGAGTAACAGGCGCGTATAAGCACGTTTTTGCCCGGCTCGTGCAGCCCCATCATTTCCAGAAATTCGGCGCGTTCTTCGGGCGATTCCAGGTCGGCGATTTGTGCTTCAATACCGGCGCAGATGAGGATCACTTCGGCGTTTTCGCCGGCCACCGCGGCCCGCAATGCATCGGCGTGGGCATTACTGCCCGAATGTATGGCGCTTTCATCCACATTGCAGACGTACAGCGTAGGTTTGGCGGTCAGAAGGGATAACTCTTTGATGACCAGCTGTTTGCCTTCCTCGTCGAGTTCAGGCAACAATTTGCGGGCCGCCTGACCGCTTTCCAGGTGTTTTTTTACCGCGTTGAGGATATCCAGCGATTTCAGGTCGTCCTTACTGCCGGCTTTGGCTGCGCGGGCTACTCTGTCGATTCGTTTTTCCACGGTTTCCAGGTCTTTCAGGCCCAGTTCGAGGTCGATGATCTCCTTATCCCGCACGGGGCTGACGCTGCCGTCCACGTGCACCACGTTATCGTCGTCGAAGCAACGCACTACATGTACGATGGCATCAACTTCCCGGATATTGGCCAGAAACTGGTTGCCCAAACCTTCACCCTGGCTGGCGCCTTTGATCAGGCCGGCTATGTCAACGATTTCCACCGTAGTAGGTACGGTGCGTTGCGGGTTGACAAGTTCAGTCAGTTTGTCCAAGCGGGTATCGGGTACGGTGATCACCCCGACGTTTGGGTCTTTGGTAGCAAAAGGATAGTTGGCTGCCAGCGCTTTGCCACTGGTCAGCGCGTTGAAAAGAGTGGATTTACCGACGTTGGGTAAACCCACAATGCCACATTGAAGCGCCATTATTTAATGATGAATGATAAATGATGAATGATAAATGAACAGCGTATGTTTTTTTACAAAAACATACGGCCAGCCTTAAAAACAGGTACCTTCGGCCAAAGCGGGCGCAAAGGTACGCGAACATCCCGGAAATTTACAGTAAGCTGATATGAACCACGTGGCCCATTGTTTTCTTTCCTATCCGGACGATGCAGTGCTTTTCGGCAATTTCATCGGCGATTTTGTGAAGGGTAAATCCTGGCAGGCCTATAAGCCGGGGATTCAACGGGGCATTTTGTTGCACCGGGCAATAGACGCATTTACCGACACGCATCCACTGGTCAGAGAATCTGCCGGCAGGATACGTTCATTTACCGGCCGGTATGCCGCGGCGGTGGTCGACATATTGTACGATCACCTGCTTATCCGGCATTGGGCAAGGTACGCGCCGGATCTGACGTTCGACACATTTGCCGGGTGGGCCTATACAAGTTTGGATAAAAACGCGACAGAAATGCCCGAAGGGCTGCGCCGGCAGTGGCCAAGAATGCTGGCCGGGCGGTTTTTACATGGCTATGGCAGCCGGGAAGGTATGGAGTGGGTACTGGGGCAATTCAACAAACGCCTGAACGGACATCTGGATGCAACGGGGTTAATCAGATTTTTTTTCCAGGAAATTGCGGTTTTTTCGGCGGATTTCAACGGTTTTTTCCCTGATTTGGCCGAACATGTCCGGATCAAACGCTCTTCCTGAGCGTCTCATTTAACTCCCTGTAGTTGATTTTTCCCGAGTTCGTTTTTAAATGCTCCACGATAGCCAGGGCCCTGCCGATCCGTTTGTCCGGGTCTTTAACCTGACCGGCAATGTACAACAGGGTGCGGATTTTTCCGGGCGTCAGGGCGTGAAAAAGGCGGTTGCCTTCCTCGTCCTGGCCGAGTACTTCGGCCAGTTCCTCCGGCATGGGCAGGCCGTATTCGCTGTCGTCTTTCCACAGGCTCACCTGCAGCGGGCTGCCGGCTTTCAGGCCCAGCCGGTCGCGTGTTTTTTTGTTGACGGTAATCAGAAACGAACCGTCGCCTTTGGGCAGCAGGGCGCACTGATATTCGATTTTCCCATTGAGCAAACACACCACGCGGCGGATGTTATTGCCAGTGAAAACCCGCGCGACGAGATCCGGTACGATAAAATGCGCGCCCCAGAGTTTGTTGTCGGATAAATCTAAAACGGAATGGAAATACAGTTTTTCCGGATCGGACATAAGGATATTAAGGCTCTTCGTTCGATGAAACCACAGTCATGCTATTATTTTTTTGCAAAAATAACAAACATTTCTGCCACAACAAAAGGACCTGCCAGCCACCGCACATAATTTCTTCTGTTTCACTAAACCTTCTAAACCCTCTAAACCCTCATAAACCTTCTAAACCTTCTAAACCCTCTAAACCCTCATAAACCTTCTAAACCCTCATAAACCCTCATTCTCACCCCAAATCCGCATAAATCGCGGCGCAATCCACGTTATCGGGAAGGGGGCCGAAATGCCCGAGTTTGATTTCCGCCATACGCCGGCCGGCAATGGCGCGTTCGAGCAGGGATTTTCCGTCGAGGCGGGCGGCGAGGTAGCCCGACAAAAAGGCGTCGCCGGCGCCGGTGGTGTCCTTCACCTCCACGGGCCGGGAGGGCACGAAATGATGTTCTTTTTCATTGGCCACCCAGCAGCCGTGCTCGCCCAGCGTAAAGCACACTTCTTTGGCGCCCATTTTCAGGAAGTGGTCGAGTACATTCGGCGGGGATGGCGTTTCGTCGCCGTACAGGCGGGTAAAGTCCACGTCGCTCACCTTTACCAGGGCGCCAAGCCGGGAATATTCGGCAACAATACGTTGGGCTTCACGCCGGTCGGGCCAAATTTTTTCGGCGTAATTGGCATCGATGCTGAGCTGAACGCCCGCCCGTTGCGCTTTTTGCGCGGCTTGCAGGATAACGTCGCGGGCCGGGTTTTTGCTGAGGGCAAAACAAGTGGTGTGAAACAGCGACAAATCCTCAAAGCGTCCGTAAGGGAACTGGCGAATGGACAGCATAAAATCGGCGCCGCGGTACGGTTGGAAACTGGAAACGGCGGCAGAGCGGGTCACCAGGATCAGGCTCGTGGGATCATCTACCTGGGCCACGCAGGAAACGTCCACTCCCAGGCGGGCGACATAGTTTTTCAACACCGTTCCCATATCGTCGTTGCCAACGGTGGCGGCAAGCATGGCATTTTTACCCAGTCGCGCCATGTTCATGCACAGATTTGCCGGACTGCCGCCGGGTACCCTCCGGAAAAGGGTAGCTTCATCGAGCGTACGCACAAACTCGGCGGTAATAAAATCTGCGAGCAATTCGCCGGCACACAAAATATCAGTCGTTCGCCCCATGCTGGTAAACTTAGTTTTTTAAGGTTAACAGGGGAGATTTGGCGTTTATCAAACTGATTATCAGCTAAATAAC
>CALEYM010000561.1 GCA_937926185.1 uncultured Bacteroidota bacterium
CGACGTGAAAGTCACTCAATATACTGTCGAACATTCCGTAAGGAAGATTACACCGAACTAACGGATTAGATTCGACCTCGTTTACTGCAATAAGTTTCCTACCGCGGCCCCGACTAAAGTACGGGGTAGACTGTGCGGCGCCGGTAACGGCGGGGTACGAAGCCTGCGAGACAAGAAGCATCTTTGGCCCATCGCCGCCCGGCGGACTTATGGCCCTGCCTCATTTCCCCAACTTTAACACAAACAGGATTGCAAATTAAGGAGCCGCGCCGTTATTTTTACCACTTCAAAAATCTCCTATCCCCACCATGCGTTACGCCTTAAATCTCCTGCTCTGCCTCACCCTTTTCGCCACCGTCCTTCCTGCCCAGAAAAAAGAACTCAAAGTCAAATACGGTAAAATCTCCGACGAGGAGATGAACATGAAATCCTGTCCCCTCGATCCGGCCGCCCCGGCGGTAGTGCTGTTCGACAAAGGCCATATTTCACACCGATACGTGAGCGACCGCGGATTTATCTTCGAATTCGACCGGCATACCCGCATCAAAATTTTCAGCAAGGAAGCCTACTATCTGGCCGACGCGGCCGTCTTTTACTTTGAATCGCAAAAAGTTGGCGACCTGAAGGCTTCCAGTTACAACCTGGAAAACGGAAAAATCGTCGAAACCAAAATCGGCAAGGACAACGTTTTCGATGAAAAACTGACCCGCAGCCGCTCGGTCAAAAAGATCACCATCCCGGCGGTTCGCGAAGGCAGTATCATCGAATTGAAATATACCCTGACAGATGAAGGTTCAGGCATACAGGACTGGGCTTTCCAACGACCGGATATTCCGACTCTTTGGAGTGAGTTCGAGGCTTCGGTGCCTACGTTCATCGAATTCAGGAAAATGTCGCAGGGTTGGGAACCCTTCTCGTTGGCAGAAGAAAACACCAAAACCGATCATCTGAACATCAGCTTCAGTACGCGCAGCAGCGGCCTGGTCGTCGACTCCAAAAACGTAAACGCCCGCGTGGAGTACAACACCAACAACATGCACTTTATCCAGGAGAACCTGCCTGCCCTGAAGCCGGAACCCTTCGTGCATTCCGTCAGAGATTACCTGTCCCAGATCAACTTCGACATCAGGGCTGTTTACGAGACCGACCTGGTGCATACTGGCGGCGACAATTACCGCCTCGAAAACCGCTCCTTCCGGGAACGGAACCTCTCCTGGGAACGGCTCGGCCTTGAAATGCTCGAAGACGTGTATGACGATATCCTCAAATCGGAAAAACACACCGAGGCCGAAGCGAAAAAATGCGTAAGCGGATTAACGACCGATGCTGAAAAAATCACCGCCATTTACGCCTTCATAGGCCAAAACTACCAGGACAATGACCGCGACTACCTCTGGCCAAACCAAAAACCGGACGAACTTGTCAAAAACCGCAAAGGTACGCCCACCGATCTAAACCTGTTGTTTATCAACATGCTGCGCCGTGCCGGCCTCAAAGCATACCCCCTGATGATCAGCACCCGCGGTAATGGCCGCGTCCTGCCGTTCCGGGTAACCACCGACGCCTTCAACCGGGTGATCGCAGCCGCGGAAGACGCCGACAAACAATTGACCCTGTTAGACGTTACCGGCTGGCCAAATCCTCCCGGACTACTCCCGGAAGAAGACCTGAACGGCGAAGGACTTTTGCTCAAAGAAAAGGAAATCCCAACCTGGATTCCGCTTCAAAACAAAAATACCGTGCGCCACGCGGTAATGGCCGACCTTACCCTGCACCCTGAAAACGGCCTCGCCGGCGCGGTCACTTTCTCCGAAACCGGCTACGGCGCCGCGGAGGCACGCGCAAAAATAAAAGGGAAAGACACGCAATCTTTTGTACAGGAAAAATTCAAAAACCTCATCGCCGACGGGCGCTGCAGCGACCTGAAAGTCGAAAACGTGGATCAATGGCAGGATGAGAATCTGAAAGGCACGTTTCAACTGGAAACAACCGCGTTCGCGACGGCTTCAGGCGATAAAATCTACCTCAGCCCCGCGCTGGGCTTTGGCATTAAGGAAAATCCTTTCAAAAACCCGGAGCGAAAATTCAATATCGACCTGGGCACGCCGGACTTTTCCACCTGGAGTTTTACCATTAAGATACCACCGGGTTACAAGGTGGAAGAATTGCCTAAAGCGGCTAAAATGACCTTCGGCGAAAACGGTCTTTCCTTTCAGTACATTGCCGAGGCCGCGGCGGATGTGATCAAGATCGTGATCCGCCAGCAGATCAAAAACCCGTATATCCAGGTGGAACATTATGCCGACCTGAAGCAGTTTTTCGGCGATTGGGCGGCCAAACTGGAAGAACAAGTCGTGCTAACCAAAATCTGACATGAGACACCTGTTTTTCCTGCTTTTACTGGCCATCGGTACGGGCAAATGCCTCGCCAACGACGGTTATGCAGTTGCCAAAATATCCCCCGAAATGTTGCGCAAGGCCAATGCCGTGCTGCGCTTCTACGACCTCAAGTTCGAGGCGCTGAACAAAGGAGAAGCAATTGAAACCGAGCGCCGCGTGATTACCCTGCTAAATGAAAAAGCCGAAGGTCAACTCGAACATATTTTCCCTTACGACAAAATTGTAAGGATAGAAAACATAACGGGCGCGGTGTACGACGCCGCCGGTAAACAGGTGCGCCAGATCGGGAAAAAGGACATCGAAGACGCCAAATATCTGGAGTATTTCGTGAACGACAACCGGATGAAAGTGCTGCGTTTCCCCCGCCTGCCGTTCCCTTACACGATCGAATACACCCTCACCCGGAAATACAACGGACTGATGTTTTACCCGGTATTCGAGCCGCAGGAATCGCCGGGCGTATCGGTCGAAACGGCCCGCTTCGAAGTTATTATGCCGCCGGGGCTGGAAGTGCGGGTAAAAGAAAAAAACGTGCCTCCTGGCTGCAAAACCGGTGTCCTGCGCTGGGAATTCAAAAACCTTCAGGCGTTCACACCGGAACCGTTTGCGCCGGCAAACGGCTGGGAATTGCCCAGAATTTTAACCGCTCCAACCGTATTTTCTCTCGAAGGCTACGATGGCGACATGAGCAGTTGGCAGTCGTTCGGGAGGTTTATTCAAACGCTGAACGCAGGCAAAGACCAGCTACCGCCGGAAACGGAAGCCAAACTGAAACAACTAACCGCTGACTGTCCCGACAACCATTGTAAAATCCGCCGGGTCTATGAATTTATGCAAAACCATACCCGGTATTACTTTGTGGGCCTGGGCATCGGCGGCTGGCAACCGGCGCCCGCGCTGGAGGTGGACCGCTTCAAATACGGCGATTGCAAAGGCCTGAGCAACTATATGGTTGCCATGCTGCGTGCCGTGGACATCCCCGCGTGTTACGTCCTCATAAGGGCCTCTGCCGACGAACAAAACGCCCAGTTCCCCGACTTCCCCAATGCCTGGTTCAACCACGCCATTGCCTGCGTGCCGATGGAACGGGATACCCTCTGGCTCGAATGTACCAGCCAAACAGAAAGCTGCGGTTTCCTCGGCGATTTTACCGATAACCGCCCCGCCTTGCTTATTACCCCGGAAGGCGGCCGGCTGGTGCAAACGCCAAAATACGATGAACACGTAAATATCATACGGCGGGAAACGCAAATTACCCTGGGGCCTGACGGCAGCGCCAAACTGCAATCGGAGGCTGAATTTAGCGGTATTGCACAAAATATACCCGCCGCGCTTGCAGACCTGCACGACGAGAGACGGAAAAAATACCTGTACGATCGTCTGAATATCAGCGACTTCGAGATCGTCGCCCTGCAATTTGAACGTAAAAAAGAGCGCCTGCCGGAGGTGACGCAAAATCTCGAACTTGCAGTCTCCCGCTTCGCATCGGTCAGCGGAAAGCGCCTGTTTCTGCCGGTAAGTGTACTATCGGAAAAACAAACCGTGCCGGTAAATGCCGATAGCATCCGGCATTCCCCAGTGCAGGCGCATGCACGGGGCCTTACCGAGGCGGATAAGATCGATATAGCAATCCCGGTGGGTTATACACCGGAAACCCTGCCAGACAGTATCTTGTATGTATCGAAATTTGGGGCTTACGGATTGTCCTGGCGATACGAAAACAATACGGTTTTTATTGACAGGACACTGATCTTGAACAATTCCGTTCGTCCGAAGGAGGAATATGACGAATGGATACAGTTTTTAAAAAACGTGATAAAAGCGGATAAAACGAAGATAGTGCTGGTG
>CALEYM010000562.1 GCA_937926185.1 uncultured Bacteroidota bacterium
GGCCGTCTCATAAGTGACTTTCCGGGACTGCCCGCCGTAGATTATTTTAATTCACCACGGAGACACGGAGGCACGGAGTTTTATTCTCCGTGCCTCCGTGTCTCCGTGGTGAAAAATTTGCCGCGTTTTCCGCGAAGCGGACTTATGGATACATCCTCTTTTACTGCCCTCCGCCCGCGCGGTAGATATACTTGTCGATATCGCGCCAGTCGGCGGAGGCGGGGTTCGGGTAGTCGCGGCGGAGGCGTTCGTAAGCTTCCCTGGCGGCCTCTTTATTGCCCTGGTAGTCGTGCAACATGCCCAGTTTTTTCAGGTAGTACCCCACGAGCAAGTCGTTTTCGCCGGCTTCGGTCGCTTTTTTATAATAGTCGAGCGCCTTGTCGAATTCTTTTTTCTCGGAATAACAATCGCCCAATACGCCATATTTCATAATGGGGAGTAATTTGCCATCCGCGTCAAAGTCTTCGAGGTAAGAAATGGCATTGTCAAAATCGCCCAGGTGCAAATAGCAGAGGCCGGCATAGTATTTAGCGGAATTACCGGCGGGCGTGCTGCTGTATTTGTCGGCGATGGCGACGAAGCCGTCGAAGCCGCCGCCCGGATTTTCAAGGGCCAGCTTGAACGAATCCCGTTCGAACTGTTGTTGGGCCTGCCAGGCGGCGCTGACCGCTTCTTTCTGTTGGGGCTCCACGATGAGGGCTTTGTAGCCCCACCAGGCCATTATGATAGCGGCAATACCGCCGAGCACATACAGGATCAGGTTTTGGTTGGTTTCCCAAAACGGACGGGACGAGGCTTGTACCTCTTGAACATCTACGGTTGTATCAGCGGCCGATTGGGACGATTTGCGTTTTGCCATTGTCTGAGTAATATTAATTTTTTACACTTTTTCCGGATACCTTTCCAAAAAGGCGTGCAAAAGTACGGAAAGTTTGGTTCCTGCAATGAATCCAGGTAAAATTTGTCGCCGGGTATGTTGTTTCGGGTTTTTATCCCTTTCTTAAAAAGTTGATCAGCGCCAACCGGATATCGTTTCTCAAATCCGATTTGTCGGCGGGATTACCCTTGGCCCAGCTCAATATTCCGGGATTGGTGGTGCTTTTGCCGTCGGCGCCGGCTGCCGTTTTTAAAAAATCCATGTTCATTTCGTTGCCGGTCAGCAGGAAATCGGGCAGCGCCACCCGGTATGTTTTGGCGTCGTCGAGGGGGGTATTGTTTACCAACCAGGTATTTTTGACCTCATCGCGGGCAATATGTCCCAGTTGCAGATACCCGCCTTTGCCTTTGTTTTGCAGCCCGGCATCGAGGGTACGGCGCAGGAGGTTGCCGCGCATTTCCACTTCTGAAATACCCCCGCCGAAGGGCAGCATGCGCACCACGTCGATTTCGGTCAGCGTTCCGCTGAGCACGTCGTCCACCCGGATGGAGCCGCTGTTCAGGATGGCGCATTCGGGTTTGGTTTTCGCGGCAGCCAGCATGGCGTCGAGGATGTATTTGCCCGCGGGCGTCTGCTGGTGCCGGACCACAGCCTCCCGGCAGTCGAGCGGCGTTTTCAGCTCGGTCACTTTTTTGTTGGCCTCGAACCCGGCTGAGCCGAGCGATTCGGTCTTGATCTTTTCCCATTTGGCCACCACCGCGGCCGTGGCGGGTTCGTCGGGGATGTCGCCGTTTACGCGGCGCAGTTCGGATTTTACCGTCGCTGTTTTGGACTTTTTATCATACCGCAGGGTATGCACGTACACGGTGCGGGCATTGGCGTCGGCCTTGGCCACGGTGGCTTTGCCCACGCGGTGGATCATATTGTCGTGGTCGTGGCCGCCCATGATGAGCGGCACGTCGGGCAGCATGCCGGCCAGTTTCAGGTCGTCGGCCACGTCGAGATGGGTCAGGCCCACGATGACGTCGGTTTTTGCCTTCAGGGCGGCGTGGCTTTCTTTGGCGCCGGCGAAGGCGTCGGAATACACCACGAAGGGTTTCTGACCCGTGTTCACGAGCACGCCGAACACCCCCAGGTTGATGGTGGTGCCGTCGGCGTCTTTTACCGGCACCACGAGGTCGGCGGGGCAAGGCAGCGCGCCTTCGGGCTTGTGCCGCTTAAACGGATGGAGCTGGTCGCCCGATTTTTGTTGGGCGTTGCCGGCCAGCCACACGAAGTTGGATTCGTCGAGCCGGGCCTGCAGGTCAGCCAGGTCGTCGTAGTCGAATTCGTGGTTGCCAAATACTACCCAGTCCAAACCCAGCGCGTTCAGGGTTTCCACCATTTGCCGGCCGCGGATCCGTTTGCCGTCGTACCGGAGGGTGCCGATCACGGAGGGGCTGATAAAATCGCCCGCCAGCACCGTGAACGTATTGGGATTTTTGGCCAGCAGCGCCTTGCGGATCGAAGCGACGCGCGCCAGCCCGCCCGAGTTGTCGCTGAGGGGGGAGATTTCGTACACGTCGTTCATCTGGAGAAAAACAACTTCGATGACGCCGTCGTCTTTCCCGGCATTCGAGGCCTTCTGGCCGGTTTTGCAGGAAAAAAGCGTTAATACCAGAAGAAGGGGTAAGGACCAATTGGCTACTTTCATTATCATTTGTTTTATACTTTGATTCGTTTGATTTTTATAGAAATGGATTGGCGAATTTGCCGGATTTTCGCGGCGAGATGTGTTGTTTACGCCTCGCAGATTTTTTTCACCACGGAGGCACGGAGGCACGGAGTTTTCCGCCTTCGGCGGGAAATGCATCTGATACAAAGCACCCTATCAAACCCATTTAAATACCATGCAAATCATGTCGGTTCTGTCCGTTAAAATTAAAAAGCCGCCGAAGGCGAAAAAACTCCGTGCCTCCGTGCCTCCGTGGTGAAAAAAAAATCCACAATGGGCCAGATTGAGCGTTTCGAGGAAACCGTCCGCCCGGCAAAGTTGACATTTTTTGCACAAACCAAGCGCACATGCCCGACCAACTACCCACCATACTCTGGCAACCCGACGACGCCACCCGCCGGCAGGCCCACCTGACCCGTTATTTGCAGTGGTTAAAAACAGAAAAAAACCTCGTATTTGACAGCTATCCCGAACTGTGGCGATGGTCGGTAGAACAGCCGGCAGTCTTTTGGGAAAGCCTTTGGGCGTATTTTTCGATCATCGCCCACAGTCCGTATCAAACCGTGTTGTCCGGCATGGACATGCCCGGCGCGCAGTGGTTCAAAGGCGCCACCCTGAACTACGCGGAGCACATTTTTCGCATGCGCAACGACGACCGGCCGGCCATCCTGTTTCAAAACGAACGGCAGGCGCTCACGGCGGTCTCCTGGCTGGAACTGGAACGGCAGGTAGCGGCAATGGCCCGTTTTCTGCGGGAATCGGGCGTGCAGCGGGGCGACCGCGTGGCGGCGTTTCTGCCCAACAGTCCGCACGCCATCGTGGCCGTGCTGGCTGCCATGAGCATCGGGGCGGTGTGGTCCAGCTGCTCTCCCGATTTTGGCGCCAACAGCGTGGCCGACCGTTTCGTGCAGATCGAACCCAAAATCCTGATCGCGGTAGACGGCTACAGCTACGGCGGCAAATCCTTCGACAAACGCGAAACCTTACGGGAAATCTGCCGCACCCTGCCCAGCCTGCAGCAGGTCGTATTTATTCCGTATCTGGATGCAAACGCCCAACCGGACGGGCTTCCCAATGCCGTGCTTTGGGACGATATTATGAACCATACGGCCGGGGAATCCCTTCGTTTCGAGCCGCTGCCTTTCGAACATCCCATCTGGATATTGTATTCTTCGGGCACCACGGGCATTCCCAAGGCTATCACCCATTCGCACGGCGGCAACCTGCTCGAACACCTGAAGTACCTGCATTTTCACAACGACGTGCAGCCCGGTGAGCGTTTTTTCTGGTACTCCACCACGGGCTGGATGATGTGGAACTTCACGCTCGCCTCCCTGCTCGCCGGCGCCACCATCGTGCTGTACGACGGCAGTCCGGGTTATCCCACCCTGAACGTGTTGTGGGAACTGGCCGAAAAAACCCGCATCACCCACTTCGGCACCAGCGCGCCCTTTCTGGCAGGCTGCATGAAAGCCGGGCTGTCGCCCAAAAACGATTTTGACTTGTCGGCGCTGCGCAGCATCGGCTCCACGGGTTCGCCGCTGCCGCCGGAAGCCTTCGGCTGGGTGTACGAACACCTGAAAAACGACGTGTGGCTCTCGTCGATGGCCGGCGGCACCGACGTGTGCACCGCCTGGGTGGGCGGCAACCCGCTGTTGCCCGTGTACCAGGGTGAAATCCAGTGCCGGTGTCTGGGTTGCGCCATGGAAAGCTGGGATGAAGCCGGCCACCCCGTGCCGCCCGGCGAAGTGGGTGAAATGGTGGTCACCAAACCCATGCCTTCCATGCCCGTCTTTTTCTGGAACGACCCCGACGGCGCGCGCTACCGCTCCAGTTATTTCGAAGACTACCCCGGCGTATGGCGCCACGGCGACTGGCTGTGCATCACCCCGCGTGATACGCTGATCATCCACGGCCGCTCCGACGCCACCCTCAACCGCCAGGGCGTGCGCATCGGCACCGCCGAGATATACCGCGCCCTGGACAAAATACCTGAAATCAGAGACGCCCTGATCGTCAACATCGAACGCCCCGACGGTTCCGACTGGATGCCCTTGTTCGTGGCCCTGCAACCTGGCGCCACGTTCGACGAAACCCTGAAAACCCGCATCCGCCAGACTCTGCGCAGCGACTACAGCCCGCGCCATGTGCCCGACGACATTATTGAAGTGCCGGATATACCGTATACCATCTCCGGCAAAAAGATGGAAACGCCGGTGAAAAAAATACTGCAGGGCAAAGCGCCGGAAAAAGCGTATAATCCCGATTCGATGCGGAATCCGGAGGCCATGGCGGTGTTTTTGATGTACCTGGAGAAGCATACTGCCGG
>CALEYM010000563.1 GCA_937926185.1 uncultured Bacteroidota bacterium
AAGTGCCAGCTCGTCGAGGAGAGCAAGACGGCAAAGGCGAGAGATATGGATATAAGGCGGCGCGCCATTTTTTTACCTTGGTCTGAGTGGCAAAGGTAAGGTGCAATGGCGGGACAATTGTTTGACAAAGGCAAATTGTCACGATTGTGCAAGAGAGGACAAAATCACTACTCTTTCGGCTCCAGATGCTCCACCGCCGCATAAAACTTCTTCAGTAGCGTCTTTATATCCCGCTGCGCATAAACCTCTGCAATCCGGTCGCTCGTAACCCCGAGGATTTTCTTGACATCTTCGGCATCCATCATACCACTGTTCAGGATTAGGTCCCCCGTGAAATGCCGGCCGTAGTGTGTAGTGATTTCTCGTCCGATGAGGTCCAAACTTATTCGTTTTAGCTTTTTGACGTAGGCATGGTATTCCATTTTTTTAAAAAGGGAGCCATCTTCCCGCCATTTCAGGAGCATCTCGGCATCTGTTTCGGAGATGGGAACAATTTCCTGCGTTCCGGTCTTTTGAGCTGATTTCAAAAGATACCGGTAGGTGGTGGCACCGTCTTGCATTTCAAAAAAATGGGCATGCCGGTTGATTTGTTCGGTGTCGGAATAGCGCAGGCCGCGGCACATGATCAAAAATCTTCGAATAGTCTCATATTCGGCACCACCTTCGGGAAAGGAGGAGAGCGCCTTCCGAAGAATAAAATACTCTCCGACCGTCAACTTTTTCTTGTTTGAAATCCGCTCCACCTTGAACTCCAGGTCCTCGAAAGGGCTGTGCAGATCTTTCAGCCGGTGAAACTTGAGCACCTTGTTATACACCACCTTGAAGTTCCGCAGGTATTGTGCCGACATATTTTCCTTGCCGATGGCGACCATTTTACTTTTAAACAGCAAAATTTTGTCCCGTGTGAGTTGCTGAACCGACAGGTCGCCCACCTCATCGACAAATTTCCGGATGGCAGCCCGGTAGGCTTTGAAGGTAGAAGGCGTCACTTCCTTCGCAGCCAGTTCCTTTTTCAAAATTTCTTCGGCCGTGGCGGCGAAGGAAGAAAACTGCTTCCGGTTGCCGTCAAACTTTTGGCGGAATACCTCGAAGGAAGGCGCTATGTTCGCTGCCATTAGTTCGGTGGCGATCAGGAAGGCTTTGTTCAGTTTGTTGCGCAGATCGGTGTTTACCACAACGGCGCCTTCACCGCCAAGGATGGCTTTCGGCTTAACGGATTGGGCACGTGCATCCCAGTCTTTGGGCAGCACTTTCCAGACAAGCGCGATGTAATTGGTGTGGTAGTTCCAGGAGTAGCGCAGGTAGAGCTTCTGCATACCGAACCGGTCTGCCCTACCCCGCTGGACGATAGTGATGCTTGGTTGTCGCATGTGAAATGAGTACAGAAATTGGTACAAACGAAACCCTGCTGCGAGGCCGGACAAAGCGGCGCTAAGCCGCAAAGAACGGTAAAACTTGCCGAATAAGCGGCATAAATCGCGCAAGGCTTCGCTAAACTCCCAAAAGGGTTAAACTTTCTTTAAAGTAATCCCCCAAAAAAAGCCCACCTTTGGTTTTTCGGTTATAGCCGTATTACTTTTGTACGCTTTAATTTTGAATCCAAACCTTTTCGCTATGCGCAAACTCCTCATGCTGTGTATTGTGTTCGCCCTGGCGCACGCCCTTCCGGCGCAATCGCCCCTGCGTACCAATGCCCAGCCTACGACGACGTCTAAAAACGCTAAGACGCCTGCCACCGTAAAACCGCGCGCTGGCGCCGCTCCGGCCAATACCGATCCGGCCAATCTTCAGCCGGCTGCCAACAGTCGTTCGTCCAATGCCGCCGCCGAACGGCAGGAAACAGCCCCGGCAGGTCGTCCTGCACGACCAGCCCAAACGTCGGCCAAAACAACGACAACTGCAAAAACAGTCCCCGCTCAAATGCCCGCGGCCCCGGCGCTCAAAGCGGAAGAGCCGCAGATACAAATCCAGTGGATGACGCTGGAAGAAGCGCTGGAAAAATCAAAAACCGAAAAACGCAAGATTTTTATCGACGTGTTCACCGACTGGTGCGGCTGGTGCAAACGAATGGACGAGTCCACTTTTGTCAATCCCGGCGTGGCTCAATACCTGAACCACAATTATTACGCCGTAAAATTCAACGCCGAACAACAGGAAGAGATCGTTTTCAACAACAAAACCTACCATTTCAAAAAGAACGGCGCCCGCGGATACCACGAGCTCGCCGCCGAACTGCTCAATAACCGGCTCAGCTTCCCAACCGTCGTTTTCCTCGATGAAGGTATGAACGTCATCCAACCGATTCCTGGCTACCTGGAAGCGCCGAAACTGGAAACCATCCTGAACTACTTCGGTACCGACAGCCATAAAACGACACCCTGGGAGACTTATGAACGGAAATTCAGCAACAACCAGCGATAATTGCCAGGCAATATTTTCGGAACATTATTTCGCGTCGCCACTTTCGGCGAATCCCACGGGCCAGCCATCGGTTGCATAGTCGACGGCTGCCCCGCCGGATTGGATTTTGATTTAAACTTCATTCAGCAGGAACTCGACCGGCGCCGGCCCGGCCAGAGCCCTATCGTCACACAACGCAAAGAAAGCGATACCGTGCAGGTGCTGAGCGGCGTTTTCGAAGGCAAGACCACCGGGACGCCCATCGCTTTTCTGATCCCCAACGAAGACCAGCGCTCCCGCGACTACAGCCACCTGGCCGACGCCTACCGGCCCAGCCATGCCGACTACACCTGGCAAGCCAAATACGGACACCGCGACTATCGCGGCGGCGGACGCAGCAGCGCCCGCGAAACGGCAGCCCGGGTGGCCGCGGGCGCCCTGGCCAAATTATTGCTGCGAACGCAGGGCATCGGGATTCAGGCTTACGTCAGCCAGGTGGGGCATCTGATACTGGACAAACCTTACAACGAACTCGATTTGTCGCAAACCGAAACCAACGACCCGCGTTGCCCCGACCCGGTCATGGCCGAAAAAATGATCCGTTTCATCAAAAAGATTCGCAAAGCCGGCGATACTGTCGGCGGCGTAGTCAGCGCCGTGGTGCGCGGCTGCCCTGCCGGACTGGGCGAGCCGGTTTTCGATAAGTTGCACGCCGATCTCGGAAAAGCCATGCTCAGCATCAACGCCGCCAAGGGATTCGAGTACGGCTCCGGGTTTGCCGGGGTTAAAATGAAAGGTTCGGAGCACAACGACCGCTTTCTGCCCACTTACCTGACTGAATCAAGCTCCAAACTTCAAACTTCAACCAACTACTCCGGCGGCATTCAGGGCGGCATCTCCAACGGCATGGACATCTATTTTCGCGTAGCCTTCAAACCGGTGGCCACCATTATGCGCGAACAGGAATCCGTCAACCATGGAGGTGATGCGGTTACCGTGAAAGGCAAGGGGCGGCACGATCCATGCGTGGTACCAAGGGCAGTTCCCATCGTGGAAGCGATGGCCGCGCTGGTACTGGCCGACCATTGGCTGCGGATGAAAACGAATCACATCTGAAGTTTTGGTCCGGGTATCGAACTCCCCTTGGCAGAGGAATATTCAAATAACCTCATTGGAAAGTCAGCACCATCTTGGTATGCGGAATCCCGTCTTCCAGGTACTGTTCACCGGTAGAACGAAAGCCCAGGCTTTCGTAAAATCGCAACAAATACGTTTGCGCGCCTATTTTGATGGGTACCAGCCCAAACAAATGCCGGCACATATCGATACTTTGCCGCATCACCGCGCGCCCGGCGCCAGTACCCCTGGCCGCCGGTGAACTCACCACCCGGCCAATAGAACTGTACCCCTCGTAAGGCACGCCTTCCGGCAATAAACGCGTATAAGCCAATAAATTATTCTCCAAATCCAGACCCGACAGGTGCCAGGCGTACAGGTCTTTTCCATCGGCGTCGAGATAAGGACAGTTCTGTTCCACGACAAAAACTTCCTGGCGCAAGGCCATGATCGCATACAATTCCCCCGGCGTGAGCTGATCGAAGGTCAAACAGGAAAAACGAAGCATGAAACGCGGTTTTTTAATGCTGCAAAGTTTGATGATGAATAATCATAAATGTATCGTTTGGAGTTTTCACTTTTGCACCGGCCCGGCGCTAATGGCGCCAGTTGGGCACAGGTTTGTCAGTTCATCTTCGTTGACGGCGCCGGGAAGAATAACCGGTCTGCCCCGAAAAATGCCGGGTACGGTCGCCGTTCGAACGTC
>CALEYM010000564.1 GCA_937926185.1 uncultured Bacteroidota bacterium
ACATGGGGATCAATCGAAGCCAGTCCCGCCGCCAATTTTCAAGAGCCGGGGCATATTTTTTTCCCCACTCTGCTTCCAGGCGCTCCAAGGCCGCCAGTGCCTGTTGTTCGTCTGCCGCCTGGTAAATCGTTTTTAGCCCGGCGGCAAAAACGCGGTAGTCTTTGTAGGGAATGTACTTGAGTGAGTTGCGCACCTGGTGGACGATACACAACTGCACTTCGCAATGAGGAAATACGCTTTCGATGGCATCGGCAAAACCAGCCAAATTGTCAATGCAGGCGATTAAAATGTCTTTTACACCCCGAATTTGCAAGTTGGTTAAGACCTGCAGCCAAAACTTAGAACTCTCAAAATCACCGATGTAGAAGCCTAAAACGTCCCGTTGCCCCTCTACATCAACCCCAATGATGAAGTAAACCGTTTTGGTCACTACCCGGCCATTTTCCCGCACTTTGTACCGTATGGCATCCAACCAGGCCATCACGTACAAGGGCTCCAGCGGCCGGCTGCGCCAACGATCTAACTCCACCGTAACCCGGTCGGTAATCGCACTGAGCTGTGCATCCGACATCTCAACAGCATACAAAGCCTTCAAATGACTGCGTATATCCTCATAACTCATCCCCAAACCGTATAAACTCAAAACCTTGTGCTCCAAACCATAGCCCAATTGCCGATCTCGTTTACCAACCAACACCGGCTCAAAGGTGCCGGCGCGATCTCGCGATGGCGCGATCGCAATAGGCCCATACTCACTGCGAAGCGTCTTGGGCGCCGCTCCATTACGCCGATTGCTTTGCCCTTTAGACTGCTCTTCCGAAAGATGAAAATCTAACTCCCCCTCCAAACCTGCCTCAACTAAACCCTTAATCAAGGGAGCCATCACCGCCGGAAGCCCTTCCCCGCTTCGCAATTTTTTAATCAATTCCTGTTCAACCTCAGGAAGAAAATAAGCCGACTTGCGTTTCTTCATAACTGCGTTTTTTTGATTCGTGAAGATGTTACTTTTTACAAACCCTTTGACACAGTTATTTGAACACCCTCACTAAACCTTCTAAACCTTCTAAACCTTCTAAACCCTCTAAACCCTCTAAACCTCATAAACCCTCATAAACCCTCTAAACCCCTCTAAACCCCTCTAAACCCCTCTAAACTCACCGCGCCACACTCAGTTTCACCACATCCGCCTTGCCGCTGACCCGGTTTTCCAGGCGAACGAAATACGGTCCCGGCGGCAGTTGCGATACATCGAGGTAAAAACGGTTGGCGCCGGCCTGTACAGGTACTTGTTGTACCGACACCAGCGAACCGCCTAAACTGTGCAGCGACAATATTCCGTCGAAATTATAAGCGCCCAGAAACCCCACCTGCGCCCGGTGCTGAGCCGGGTTGGGGAAGGCCGTCAGCCGGCGCTGTACCGGTTCATGGTCGAAAATGCCTACGGTGCCAATATAGCAGTCGGGCGTCGCGGCGTATGTGCTGCTCATAATCGGGAGTTTTTGATACCCGTCGAACATGGCTTGTTCCAGTACGTAGTTGTTGCCGCCCAGCCAGTCCTGCAGCAGGGTGGTGAACACCTGTCGGTAGTCGTGTTGCTGGCCCTGGAGTTGGTTGTCGCCGGCCAGGTTGCCGAGGTCGACGTTGGTGCCGTGCACGCCACCTGAAAGGGCTTTGCCGAAAATGAACATCGGCGCCAGGGTGCCGTGGTCGGTGCCGGCGGCGCCGTTTTCGCGGGCGCAGCGGCCGAATTCGGAGAAAGTACAGGCTACGATCTTGTCGGCCAGGCCCATGCCATCCAGGTCGTCGTAGAAATATTTGATCGAATCGGACAAGTTGCGCAGCAAATTGGCGTGGCGACCGAGCACGACCTCTCCCTCGGGCGGGATCTGCGAGCCGTGGGTGTCGTAGCCGCCCATGGAGCAGAGATAAATTTTTGTTTTGCAACCGCCTTTCACCAGTCGGGCAATGGTCTTCAACTGGTTGGCCAGACCGGTGTCGGGGTAGTCGGTCAGGGCGTTGCTGCCGGCGTTAAAAGCCTGGGTGATATACACGGAGTACTGGTCCACGGCCCGTTCGATGCCCATGATGTATTCGAGTTCGTCGCCATACTCCGAATCGGGCACGTTGGCGAGCGGCGCTCCGCCGATGGTTTGCACCAATGAATAGAAACCATCGGGGTCTTGTCCGTACAGGTTGATGGAATTCTGGTGTTCGGTTTCAGTGTGAAAACCGAGAGAAGGGTAGGGGTCGCCGATCTGAATGCCCAGCGGGTAGAGGAAATCCGGCGGCAGGGGCACGCCTTTCACTTGGGGGTACATGGCATTGAGCGCGCGGCCCATCCAGCCCGATTTGATGTTGAAATTTTCCTGCGTACCGTCGCCGCCCGAAAGGATGATGTCGGTGCTTTTGAAGTGCGACTGGTTCAGATTTTCGTAGCCCACAGCCTGCACGATGTTGAGCCAGCCCTTGTCGTACATGGCTTTGAAACCCGTCATAACGGGGTGCAGCCCCACCTGGTCGGCGCTGGGCAACGTATTGTCCAGTTTAATAAACTGCGCCGGCCCCTTGTCCGGGATTTTGATCACCGGCCGCAGATCGGCGTAGGCGTCGTATTGATTGATGGGAATGACGGTGTTGAGGCCATCATTGCCGCCATGCAACTGGATGAGCACGAGTATGCGGTCTTCAACGTCTTCGCAATCGGCCAGTATGCGCGCGATTTTGGTGTTGGCAAAGGGGCGCACGGCGTGGCCGTTCACCGCGAAGGAAGTGAGGCCGGCTATTTTTAGGAAATTGCGTCTTTTCATTTTATGAAATTTAATAAACCTGATATTCCGGCGCATACAGCAGCGCATTAAACAACCTCCCCAGCGCGATGCTCACCTCGGAGTCGTCGCCCGTGGAAACGTAGTTCTGCCATTCGTAAGTCCAGTCGGCCGGCGGCAGGTTATTCAGGAAAATGGTCGTGAGAAAATA
>CALEYM010000565.1 GCA_937926185.1 uncultured Bacteroidota bacterium
TTTACATCGTTAATCTTTTTGATATGACACATGCAAAATTTAAAGAATTAAATAAGGCGTTACCCGAGGCGGAACGCGATTGGATCGATGCAATTCCCGAAGTGTTGGGTGAAAAATGGAAAAAGAAGGGGCTTCGGGAAGGCCGTGCAGAGGGCCGAATTATTGGTCGTGCGGAAGGTCGTGCGGAAGGTCGTGCGGAAGGTCGTGCGGAAGGTCGTGTGGAAGGTCGTGTGGAAGGTTTAGAGGCAGGCCGTATGGAAGAGAAACGGATGCTTACGATTAAAACCATTCAAAAGTTTCCGGAATGGACCGATGCCGAGATCGCGGACTTCGTGGGAGCTTCACTTGAATTTGTTCAACAGATCAGGGCTGGAATAATCGAAAATCGGTAATTTCCCCGGGTTTCCATTAAAACAAGGAAGGCCTTCTGCCTGCGCTATATGAATGCGCGACAGAAGGCCTTTCTTTTCTGGTTGAGGGTGTTTCAGTCTGGTCGTTTACATATTGGATAAGACCGGTGCTCAATCCCCCGTTTTTACCACCTTCTGCGTCCGCGTCCGTTTGCCGCTGCGCAATTCCAAGGTGTAGAAACCATTCGGCAGGCCGGTTTGATCCCAGCGGGCGGTGTATTCGCCGGGTTGAAGCGTTTCGCGCTCGTACCAGGAATATACCCGGTGGCCGTAGGCATCAAACAGATTCAGGCTGACCGGTCCGGCGTATTCCACCTCGAAACGGATTTTCAGGCTGCCGGTGAAAGGGTTGGGGAAAGCCTCCAGATTCGTTTGGGCAGAAGCGCTGTTTCCGGATATCGACTGCCGGCCTTCCGTGCCGCCGCCCGACAAGGAGAATGCCGATTTCGGCGCCGCACAAGGATCGATAAAAGCATGGAAATTGTCGCCGCTGCGGAAACCGGGTTTTAAAATGACGGCATGGCCGGCTTCGAAGATTACCGGCGTCCCGTTGGCCACGATGTCGCAATCGGCGCGGATGTCGTTGAAAACGTCCACGTGATACGGCAGCGACAAACCGTGCACCAGGTCGAGTACCGGACAATCCACCTCGACGTCGTAATCAAAACCGTCGGTGCTGTACACGCCCGCCGCGTTCCAGGCGCGGGCGCATTGCAGCACTTCGTTAGAGCAGTTGCCGAACAGGTCGATGGCCGCCTGTATGGCGCCCTGCTTAGCGTCGGCATAGCCGGAAGTATTGGTGAGATATACGGTAAGATTCCGGTAAGCGATGGCCGCGGCGCTGGCGGCGCCGATACCTTGCACGCTATAGGTATCGCCGTTGTCGTTCACGCCGTTGCCGCCCTGCGACAGGAGGAAAAACCAGAAATTTTGCACCCCGCTGTTGGTGTGTACGCCGCATTGATCGTTGGTATTGTCGCAAGTGGCGCCGATGGCCACCCAATTGGTACCGAGGTAGGTGTCGGGGTCGTTGGCGTTGTTGGGGTTGCTCATATCGCGGATCGCGCCGCGGTCGGCGCCCACCAGCCAGTCGTTGGCCCCCTCGGTGAACAATTCCACCATTTCGCCGAAAATGTCGCTGAACGATTCGTTGAGCGCCCCGGATTCGCCTTCGTAATCGAGGTCGGCCTCGTTGGAAGTGACGGCGTGGGCGAATTCGTGACCGACAATGTCCACCGTGTTCCAGTCGTCGTTGGCAGTACCGTCAGTACCGTTGTCGCCGAAGCGCAGGATCTGGGCGCCGGGACTCCAGCTGGCATTGCTCCAGTTGCGCGTGCCGTTGGCCCCGATAAAACCGGCCTGGTTATAGCCGTTGATGTTGGCGCCAGCGTTGTTGTAGCTGTTGCGGCTGAAGGTGTTGAGGAAATACTGCCAGGATTGCCGCAAGCCGAAAAAGGTCTGGATGGCAGAAGTTTGACCTTGCCAGTTGTTGTCGGCGTCGGTGTATTCGGTGGAAAAGGCCGTGGAAGCAGAGTCCTGCGCGTTGAAAACATGGATGTTCGGCGCCTGACAGTCGTCGAGCAGGATGAAGTTCATACCGGACTGATCCGCGGAAATGTTGACTGTGCCGTTCCAGGTGGTGACGCCGCTGCCGGCGTCGCAGTGAATATCGAGCGGTAAACGTTTCAACGCTTCGCCGGTTGCGGCGTCCAGCCATACGCGTTCGGACTGGCCGTCGGCGGTGTGGAGGTCGAATGTCCAGGCCAGGCGGAGGCCGTCCGATGGCAACCAGACCAGTTTGCCTTCGGGGTAAAAGGTGGCATTGGGGTCGTCGTTCCGGGTTTTCAGGTCATACTCTGCTTTTTTATCCAGCCAGAGGAATTGTTGCGTCGGCGCCAGTTTCATCGCCTGGTCGAGCGCGTCGGTTTCGCGGAGCACTCTGGGCGGTTCCACCATGTCGCCGCCGTTGTACAGGTTGCCATTGGCGGTGACGACACGACCTTGCGCTTCGTGCAACACGTAGGTGGCGCCTTCTACCGGATAACCTTTGTGATATTGTTGAAAACGGTGGTGGGTCATGCCCATTTCGTCGGTATTGGAGCGGAACAGGCGGAATTCGTCGCGGGGCGAAAGGCCGAGGGCCGTGCGGCTTTTTTCAAAAAAATTGCGCGGGGAGAGTTTGACGTCGTCGCGAATTTTGAGCCATCGGAGCGAACTTCCCGGTTGGGCCAGGGTTGCCCAGGCTTGCCGGCTGATGCTGTCGACGATTTGCCCGAACACCGCTGCCTGCTGCCCGGCCGTGAACAGCGCGAGCAAAAGAATCCATTTTTTCATGGTTTGGTGATTTTTGCGGTGAAGGGTGGGTTAGCGTTGGCAGTCCTGCAATTCGGCTTTCAGGGCGTCGAGTTGTTTTTGCTGCCCGATGAGCAGCAGGGTGAGTTCCTCTACCTTTTCCAGCAGTACGCGGTTCATTTCGCCCAGTTCGATGCCGCCGTTGGCAGCTACTGTTGCCGCGGAGGGTACGCCGGGCAGGTGTTTGTTGGTTTGTATGAACTGTTCCCATTCGCTAAGGTTGGGCATGGGGTAGTTGGCCTCGAACACGTAGTCGGGCCAGCTGGGTTGCAGGGCCACTTTTACCTCGGTAGCGATAATGCTGCCGTCGACGTATACGGTGTGGCTGCCGGGGGTGCTGGGCGGGTTGCCGACGATGAGGCGGCCGTTGACGCGGGCGTCGTTGTTCACGGTGGCGTCGTTGTTTACCGTCAGGTTGGTACCGATGACAGCGGAGGTGTTCACCGCCAATGCAGCGCCCACGTTGGCGTTATTCGATACGACCAGGCTGTTGCCCACGGCGGTATTCCCGCTTACGGCGAGGTTTCCGGCGACGGAAGTGTTTCCGCCGAGGCGGGTGCTGCCGTTGACGTCGAGTTTGGCTGTCGGGGTTGTGGTGGCGATACCGACGTTGGTACCATCGTCCCAAAGCTGGCTGTCGCCGATTTTGCTGGGATCGGTGAATTTGGCCACGCGGTTGGGCGTGCCGTTGATGTCTTCGCTGGTGAGCAGTTTTTCCCAGGCGCCGGCCCAGTTGGCGGCGGCGGCGGCTTCTTTGCGGTGGTAAATGCCGCCGGTGTTGAAGAACAATTGGTGATCGGTGGCGCCGGGCGCGTTGATGGTTGGCGCAAGGGTGAGCAAGCCGCCGCGGGCGCCGTCCGGTGCGACGAGGTCGATGCCTGATTTGTTTTCAAAATAGGCTTCTTCCAGGTAGGTGTCGGGGCCGGGGTTGCCGGGGTTGTCGTCCATATGCAGGCGGCCGAAAAAATCGCCGCTGGTGTGGGTGTTGCCCACCACGTCGAGGTTGAAGCCGGGCGCGATGGTGCCGATGCCGACCAGGCCGTCGGCGGTGATGACCATGCGGTTGATGAGGGCGGGAGCGCCGGTTTGGAAGATCAGGTTGGCCTCGAGGTTGTTGCCATTAACCGGGCCGGTAGCGAAAGAACGGATGGAAACGCCGGTGCGGATGGTGTTGACGGCGGCCAGGGCGTTGAACTTGATCTCGCCGAGCATGTCGAACTGCACCACCGGTTCGGCGCCGTTGGGACCGCTGTTGTGTTTGTACAGGATAAACTCGGGTTTGGTGCCGCTGACCTGGGCGAAACTTTGGTTCAGGGAAAAGCCGATCAGGCTCAACACGAGGGAGAGTAAATAAGGGGCATGCAGCTTTCTCATAGGTAACTGTTTGTGGGTTTGGAAAATGGTTTGAATTGAAAGTTTGTACCCTCTAAGTCGTTTAGCTGGATTTATTGTCAATTCAGGAACGGGTACGCTTTTTGAAGTAAGTGTATTTCACCCAAGTTTTAACCCTTCTGCACATGAACCGGTTGGAGACCATTGTCGCCGGAATTAAATCCCAAATCGGAGCAGGAATTGAGCCGGCGCTCAAATTCCTGGAGCAGCAATTGAACCCTGCATCTTCCCGGTACAATGATTACATCCAAATCAAAGGCCGTTATAACAGTCTGCAACGTGAATTGCTGCTCGGTATCATAGATCAGAACACTTACAACCATTGGCGGAATTCCCTGAGCAATGCCTTGCTCCTTTTCGCCGATGAACTGAAGGAAGCGGATATCCAAACCGAAGTAAACAGAGATAACTCATGGGACGATAAAAGGGGAGATATCCTGTATTATATTCCCCATCAGATGTTGCTGAACCGGGAGGAAAGATGCGCTGTCCGGCTGGCCTGGATAGAAGAAGCATTATTGCGCGACTGGGACGCACAGGCGGAGGATGTCCGGAAGGAAATTCGGATGTCCGATATAATGGCGGTAGAATTGTTAAATCTGGATGAACGCCAGCCTTTTCAGATCCGGTCGTTGAGCGAAGCGGTGCAGTTTGTAGATAATGATGATTATACGGAATGGGTGTTTTATATAAAGCCACTGCTGGAAGGAGAGTTTGCGCTGGTTCTGCGGGTGTCGGTGATTGAAATAATCCGGGACAAAGAGTATAAAAAAGATATTGTGCTGGAAGAACGGGTACAGGTGCAGACGCAGGAATTGCCACAACGGGAGCCGGGTAAATACAAATCGGCGAATACCGTGCTGGCAATGTCAGACACCCTTCTGGCAGGAAATGGCGCCCGTGCTGCCCTGCCGGCCGCAACGGCTTTGCCTGCGGTTCAAACGGTACAGGAAAATTTGCCTGCTGCCGATCATCAGGTTGCGGCAAAAAGTACCACTCAACAAGTCTTTTGGAAATGGATCGTTGCAATTGCTGCAACCGTATCAGTCGCGGTTGCAGCATTTTGGGGTATAAAGTATTACCAGGAAGAACAATTATGGACAAAAACCGAACAATGCGGAAAGCCAAAATGTGCCCGCGTCTACCTGGACAGATATCCTAATGGCCGGCATACAGCGGAAGCTTTGAGGATGGTTTCAGATACGTTCTCCATTCAACTGCCGGAAGGTGCAGTACCACCGGTGGAAACATTCCCAACAGATGCTGTAGTTACGGATATGGACGAAGAGGGTTTCGTGATATTGCCGGAAGACACCCTTCCTTTTTCACTGGAATTGTGGCGTTTAAAACAGGATAACCCGGCAGCGCAACCGCGTGGCAACCGGAAAAAGCCACCGGCTTCCCCCAATAATCTCAAACAAAATGCCCCACCTTTATTACCCG
>CALEYM010000566.1 GCA_937926185.1 uncultured Bacteroidota bacterium
CCATAAACCCTTATCTTCGCCCCCGTTATGACTTACGAAGAAATCGTCCGGGACATTCGCGCGGGAAAATTTCAGCCCATTTACTTCCTGCACGGGGAAGAGCCTTATTTCATTGACCAAATAGAAGAGGCTGTCGACCGGTATGTATTACCGGAGGCCGAAAAAGGATTCAATCAATCGATATTATACGGGAAAGACGTCAATCATCTCACTTTGCTGGACTACCTGCGCCGATACCCGATGATGAGCGAACGCCAGGTGGTCATTTTGCGCGAAGCGCAGGAAATGAAAACACTGGGAGAACTCGCCCCTTATGCTGAAAATCCGATGCCCAGCACGGTGTTTGTGGTGTGCCACAAACACAAAAAATACGACATGCGCTCCAAACTGGCAAAAGCCCTGTCGGCTAAAAGTGTCGTATTTGAAAGCAAAAAACTGTACGACAACCAGGTGCCCGACTGGATCACGCAATACTGTAAATCTCAAAAACTGGGCATCGAAACGCCCGCCGCGGCATTGCTGGCAGAGTACCTGGGCACTGATCTGGCCAAAATCGCCAATGAACTGGACAAACTGGCGCTGAACCTGCCTGCCGGCACGGCGATCAATACCGCGCATATTCAGGAATACATTGGCATCAGTAAGGACTACAACGTGTATGAACTGCAACGGGCCTTTGCCAACCGCGATATGCCCGCTATTGCCCGGATCAGCCAGTATTTTGCTTCCAACATTCGCAAAAACCCGCTGATCGTGACAATATCCAGCCTTCACGCCTATTTTTCAAAAGTGTATATGCTGCATTTTCTGAAAGGAAGCAGCGACGCGGAGATGGTGAAAGCGCTCGACCTGCGCTCCGACTGGTTCTTAAAAGAATACAAACTCGCTGCCGCCCGGTACGACCGGACACAAACGGAAAACATCCTGCATATACTGAAGGAATACGATTTGCGCTCAAAAGGTGTTGACACCGACACAACAAATACGGGCGAAGAGGAGTTGATGAAAGAGTTATTTTTCAAGATGTTGCATTAATATTCCATTTACCGCTTTATCCACAGCAAAATGAAGACGATCACCACCTACCAGGTTGTCCGGGGAGATACCCTGTATGCAATAGCCCGGAAGTTCGGCATGACCGTGGCCGATCTGCAATCGCTGAACGGCTTAAAAAGCAATAACCTGAGTGTCGGCCAAACCCTGAAAGTCCGGGTGGAACAAACAAACATCCCGCCAAAACCTGCCACGGGCAACACGAGTGGCGGCACAATTGGCGGCGCCACGGCCGCGGCCAATTATACGGTGGTCAAAGGCGATACGCTGTACGCCATCGGACGCCGGCTCGGCGTAAGCGTCGACGATATCATCCGCCTGAATAACCTGCAATCCACGGCATTAAGGGTCGGACAAGTACTGCGTATTCCGGTAAAAACGCCCGTGACGCCCACCGTACCGGTAACGCCGACTGTACCTGTGACGCCGACTGTGCCCGAAACCCCGGTCATCGATCGCCCCCCTGTTGTGGTCACGCCTCCGTCAGACGATTATCTGGCAGCGCGCGGGCGGTTCAGTTGGATAGCCCGGCAGGAGGCCGGTTTCCGGCGTTTCGAACTGACCGTGCCCCTGCTCAACGGCGCCGCGGTGGTGGCCCGCATGCGCGACAACGTGAACTACTCGGCGTTTATGAAATACCCGGAAGGCATCGTGTACGGGGGACAATCTACCCTGCACGTGCCGCTGGAAAAGATCGAAGCAGTTGGCCTCAACCGGCAGCAGGCCGCGGCGCTCGAATACGTGTCGAGCCACGAAGGCAAGTACGACGCTATCAACAGTTACGACAGCGGTATATTTTCTTACGGATTCATTCAGTTTGTGGGCGCTGCCGAACACGGCTCCAGCCTCAACCGGGTCATGGCGGCCATGAAATACAATGCGCCGGATCGTTTTGCCCGCGTTTTTCAATCGGTGGGCATCGATTCTGCGGGCGGCGTAACTACCGTGCTGGATGACAACGGCTTCAAACGTTCGGGCAACGATGCCTGGTTGTACATACAAAAAACGCTGCCCCTGTACGGCGCCTTCATACAGGCGGGTTTTGACCCCGATCTCGTCCTGGAACAGTTGCGCGCCGCCAACGACCTGTACGTACAGCCGGCGCTCAATTTCCGCCTGAACCTGAATATCAACGGCATCCAGATCACGGTGCCCCGCCTGCGCGATATCCTGAGTTCGGAAGCCCTGATCACGGCCATTATCGCCATTGCCATCAACCGCGGCAACGGCGCCATGAGCCGTATCGTTGCCGAGGCGCTGGCAGCCGTGGCCGCCCCTCGGCAGCTGCACACTGCCGAGGCGCTGCGCCAGATCGACGAACGGCAGGTGTGTCAGACCATTGCCGACACCACCACCGATGCCAGGACGCGCGACCGGGCGGTAGGGGTGCTGAATTCAGGGTTGAGTTTTGGGAAGGCCTGAGCGGAAAAGAACCAGGTATTTAACCCGTCTCCACTACTTCGCCACGCGCAACGCCGCGGCATACGCATCTGGCAAAGGGCTTTTTTCTACTGCATGGGCGGCCATTTCCACGTCGTATTCAAACCGCACAAACTCTACCCGGATGCTATTTTCATTGCGCAAATTGCTGTGCTCGTCCAGTTCTAAAATGACGTAACACCCACGTGGGTCGCCGTCTTTCGGTTTTCCGACCGAACCGATGTTTATCGCATGGCGAAAATACGGCCCGGCATCCGTGCCGGAGTTGAGCGCCCGGTGATACGGTTTGTGCGTGTGTCCAAAACACAGAATGTCCGCATTGGCGCCTTCGAGGATACGCATCAGGCTTTTTTCTTCCCGGTCCTCGAACAAATACTCGTTGATCTTGCGGGGGCTGCCGTGTACGAGCAACAGCGAAATGGTATGTCCCTCCTGCATTTCAATTTCGACCCGGATATGTTTCGGTAATTCGCGCAGGTATTGGCGTTCATCCGCGTGCACGATTTGGTTGGTGAACGCAATAGACACGGCGCCGTTGGCCTTTTCCTCGTCCGTTTTATAGGCGCAGCCGCAGTCGTCGCTCGCGCGCCCGATGCCGAAATCATAGTTTCCGGCAATAGTCGGAATCCCGCGCCGGCGGATTTCGCGGATGACTTCGTTGGGCCATATATTATAACCGACCAGGTCGCCAAGGCAAAAAATTTGATCCGGTTGCCGTTGTTCGATATCGGCAAGGCATGCTTCGAGGGCGGGCAGATTGGCGTGAATGTCGCTGAAAAGGGCAATTTTCATGGTGTGTGTGTAGGAGTGGGTTAGACAGAAAATTTGTTTTGTTGCTTTAGGGCTACATTAACCAATAAAATAAGCACCGGCACTTCAATGAGCGGGCCGATAACCGCTGCGAAAGCCACGCCGGAATCAATGCCAAATACGGCGATGGCCACGGCGATACCCAATTCAAAATTGTTGCCCGCGGCGGTGAAGGCCAGCGAAGTGCTTTTGGCATAATCGGCGCCGGCGCGTTTGGCCAGAAAAAAGGCGCTGAAAAACATGATAACGAAATACAAGATCAGCGGGATGGCAATTCGTACCACGTCGAACGGTATCTGAACGATCAGATCGCCCTTGTAACTGAACATGACCACGATGGTGAACAACAGGGAAATAAGCGTAACCGGGCTGATTTTCGGAATGAAAACCTGTTGATACCATTCCTTGCCTTTGCTCCGGATCAGGGTGTACCGGGTAATGATGCCGGCAATGAACGGGATACCCAAATAAATAAACACGCTTTCGGCGATCTGGCCGATGCTCACATCGACCGCCACGCCCTGTAAACCGAACAGCGGCGGCAGTATCGTCACAAAAAACCAGGCGTAAACGCTGTAGAAAAACACCTGAAAAATACTGTTGAAAGCGACCAAGCCGGCCACATACTCGTTGTCGCCTTTGGCCAAGTCGTTCCAAACGATTACCATTGCAATACAACGCGCAATGCCGATCATGATCAGGCCGATCATGTACTCCGGTTTATCCTGCAAAAAGACAATGGCCAGCAGGAACATCAGCACCGGCCCAATCAGCCAGTTTTGCACCAGCGACAGCCCGAGAATGCGCGTATTCCTGAACACTTTCGGCAGCTCTTCGTACTTCACCTTGGCCAGCGGTGGGTACATCATCAGGATAAGCCCGATGGCAATGGGGATATTCGTGGTGCCGCTCTGAAACCGGTTGATGAAATTGGCAGTACCGGGAATGAAGTGGCCCAGACCTACTCCGAGAAACATGGCGGCAAAAATCCAGAGGGTAAGGTAGCGGTCGAGAAATCCGAGCCGTTTGGGCGTAGCGGGATTGTTGTTATTCATTTTTTATGTAGCGATTGATTTTGATACTTCTGTTTCACATCAGGTTCACTCCGATGCCTTTTTGGTAATTTTAAAATTAAACCCGGCGTAAAACTCGCGCCCCCGCGTAGGCCCCCAGGCAAAGGAAGGATCAAAGCCGCGCGCAAAAGGCTGCTGCCAGCCCAGTATCGGACGCAATTGCCGGAAATCGAACAGGTTTTCGCAACCCGCGAAAAATTCGATGCGCTTACGTGCGTGCCGGATTTGTAAACCGGCGAGCACATAAGCCTTCGAATAATCCGGAAGCTGTAAATGTTCAGGGTTGCTACGGGTATCCGGCAGGCGTTGACGGCTGTACCAATGAACATTGGCATCGAATTGCCATCGTTCGCCGGGTGTGCGGAAGGTGGCTACGCCCAGCACCTTGTGGCGCGGATTGAAAGGCAGCAATACTTTTTCATCGTTCACATACCGGAACACGTCAAGAAAATTGTAGGCCGCGCGCAATTCCATCTGGCGGCTCCAGGCGGCGCTACATTCCAATTGTAAGCCGTTGCTGATGGATTTTCCGGTGAAATTGGCCAGGATGGCTTTCGAGGGGCCCGTGTCGTAGTCCGGGAAAAACTGATTTTGGAAACGGGTGTGGTAAACGTCAACTGTTGCGGTCAGGCGCATTTTACCGATGGAAAACCGGCGCGTGGCATTGATGCCCGCATTCCAGGCGCGTTCGGGGCGTAGGGTTTCGGCAAAAACGAGGTTGCGGCTACCCACCAGCAGGGCGGTATTTTCGGGGAAAAGGTTGATCGTGCGCCAGCCCGTACCCACGCTCGCCCGCAAGTCGAGGTCGGGCGAGGGCGTGAAGCGCAACATCGTGCGCGGCGTGACGTACCAGCCGAAAGTATTATGGCGGTCGGCCCGCAAGCCGGCGATCCAGATCCAGCGGTCGTTTTTGAAATGAAACGCATTTTCGGCAAACACGCCGGGGATGTTTTCTTCACGCCGGTAGTTGCCGGCAAAGGTTCGGCCGAGCGTATCGTCGGCGGCAAAAGCAATGTTTTCATCCAACCAAAAGTGGCGGAAACTGAAGCCGGTTTTCAGGTCGTGTGCCCGATTTTTGCCCCAAAAAAGTTCGTATTGCACGTTGGCGTACCCGTGCCGTTGAGTGGCGTCGTATTGCGCGAGACCGAACCAGGAATTTTGATTTTGTGCCACAAAGGAAGCCAGCAGCGATATTTTCCGGTTGGCGTCGAAACGCCAGCCGGTCTTGGTAAAAAGTTCGGGTTGCCAGAACCGCACCGTTTGGCCGTAGGCCCGGGTCGTACCCTCGTCGGCGCCGGGATCGAAATTCTTCTGCCCGCCAATGCGCCGTTCGTCCACGAACCGTGCTCCGATAAACGCGCTTAGTCCGTTCTCGTTTTCTTTGCGGTAGCGCCATTTATTATAAAAAGAATACCGGGTGAGGCGGGGCAAATCCAGAAATGTATCGTCGTCGCGATCCCATTTTCCGCCCGGCTGGGAGGTATGAAGGGCGAGGTAATTGGTCCAGCGCGTTTTATTGGTGGCAAAGCCCGCGTTCAGGTGTTTTTCGCCAAAACTGTTGACCAGGAGATCGACTGTAAGCGGTTCGGCTATACCGCCTTCGCGGGGGAAAATAGTGATTTGGCCCACCATGCCTTCATAGCCTTGCAGCACCGAGTTGGCGCCTTTAACCACCCAGATGTTTTCCAACATGCTGCCCGGAATGGTGCCCGTGCCATAAGTATAAGTCAGACCCTGGATAGTCGGCAGGCCGTCCACCAACACCTGGTTGTACACGCCGCTGAGGCCGAGGATGCGCAATTCTTTAGCATTGGTGAGAATATTGGTCGTGGTCGGTTGCACCGTGCTTTGGGTTTCGAAGCAACCGGCCAGATCGCAGCAGGCGGCCTTGCGCAGCTCGGCGCGGTTGATAATTTCCGTTTTAACCGGTTGCAGCACTGAAATGTACGCCCCCGTCACTTCATCGCGCACGGTGACTTCCTGCATGGTAACCGTGGCGGTCATTTGTACGGTCCAATAACTGGACAGATCGTCGATCAGAAACGTATCACGGGCGGCGCTAAAAATGGCGGCAAGGAGCAGGGGCTTCTGCAGGGTATCTTGAGGAAGCGGGATAGCAAACTCTCCCTTTTCGTCGGTTCGGGCGCCTATGGTTGTGCCGGCCCAGGCCACTACGGCCCCTGGCAAAGCCGCTCCCTGCGCATCGGTTACCTGACCGAAAAGGTATTGAGCGGCGAGGTTTCCCGGATGCAGTAATAAAAGAAGGACAATAGCAGTAAGGAATCTGTTCATAGAGTGCGGCCTTTAAATTTAATCGCAAAAATACGATGAATTTTAAGGGCGCAAAACGAATGTCCCGAAAAAGGCGGCTTCCTGTCATTCTCCCATCTTCACCACCCGCGTCGGTTCCATCATTTCATTGCGCACGGCCACCTGGCGCAGGGTGTTTTGCGCCACGCTGAGGAAGGCTTCGGCCACGATGCCGTTTTCTGACAGTACGGCGGGTTTGCCGCTGTCGCCGCCTTCGCGGATGCCCTGTACGAGCGGCACCTGGCCGAGCAACACGGAGTGACTGGCGAGGGCCAGTTTTTTGCCGCCGCCCTGTCCGAAAATGTAGTATTTGTTGTTGGGCAACTCTTCCGGCGTAAACCAGGCCATATTTTCCACTACACCGAGAATGGGCACGTTGATTTGCGGCATCAGGAACATGTTCATGGCTTTCAGGGCATCGGCCAGGGCCACTTCCTGCGGGGTGGTGACGAGCACCACGCCGGTGACGGGCACGGTTTGTACGAGCGTGAGTTGTACGTCGCCGGTGCCCGGGGGCAGATCCACGATCATAAAATCGAGGTCATTCCACAGCACTTCATTGAAAAACTGTTTGATGATGGCGGCCAGCCGGGGGCCGCGCAGCACCACGGCCTGTTCCGGCTCAATGATGTTGCCGATGCTGATGACGGGCATGCCGTAGGCATCCAGCGGCACCATTTTCATCTGGCCGGTCACCTCCTGAATTTTTGGGCGCTGGCCCACCAGGCCGAGCATGGTGGGAATACTGGGGCCGTACACATCGGCGTCCATGAGTCCGACGCGGGCGCCGAGTTTTTTCAGGCCCAGGGCCAGGTTGACGGCTACCGTGCTTTTACCCACGCCGCCTTTGCCGGAAGCCACGGCGATGATGTTTTTAATGTGTGGAACCGGGCTCGCGCTTTCCTGGCTGCCCGGCGCCCGGGCTACAAAGTGCACATTGACGTTGGCCTGCGGAAATTGCCCGGCGATGGCGCCGATGCAGGCAAAGTTCAGGTCGGCTTTGCCGTGCATTTGAAGCGAGGGCACCGTCAGGGTGAAATTGATGTTGTGACCCTCGATTTCCAGGTTTTGCACCATGTTGGCGCTCACAATATCGCGTCCGGTTTGCGGGTCGCGCACCGTGCGAAGCAGGTTGAGTATGGAATCTTTGTTCATAAACTAATTTTAAACGCAATACTTTTTACGCGTTTGCTCCTTTTGCCGCCAGATAAACCTTCTTCTAAAACCATCGCCTGTGCGGCGGGTAATTCGAATACTGCTTTCATATCCCGGATTCGGGCTGCCGGCACGCCTGCCGATTTTAAAAGGGCCATCCAGTTGTCCAGGCTTTTTAAACGCAAAATAGCTTCGAGGGTTTTGTTCAACGCAGCGCGGTGTTTTACCCGCATGGCGTTGGTCTGAAAATCTGGATTTTGTAATAGTTGTTCTTGGGATAAACAGCGGCAAAGTTGCTGAAATTGCCGTTCTGTGCCAACGGCAAGCAGGATATATTGTCCGTCGGCGCAAAGATAGGTGTCGCCGTAGGGTGCGATATTCGGATGGCGGGCGCCCATGCGTTGCGGGATATGGCCGGCCATGAGCCAGTTGGCGGCCTGGTTGGCCAGGGAGGCCAGGGCGCTTTCGAGCAGGGAAACTACGATGGAGGCTCCCTGCCCGCTGCGCTCGCGTTGCAGCAGGGCGATGAGTATGGCTTCTTTCATCTGGTGAGCGGCCAGCAGGTCGATCAGGGCCACGGGCATTTTAACGGGTGGGCGGTCCGGTTCGCCGGTCATATACATAAAGCCGGCTTCCGCCTGAAGCACGGCGTCGAAGGCCGGGCTTTCGTCTTCGGGGTCGGAATAAGAGCATAGTTGGGCATAGATCAGGCGCGGATTGCGGGCGCGCAGGCTTCCGGCATCTACCTGCATCCGTTGTGCCGAGCTGGGTTTGAAGTTGGAAATGATTACATCGGCTGCCATGGCCAGTTCAATGGCGGCATTCCGGTCGTTTACGTCGTTCAGGTCCAGGAATAAGTGTTGTTTCCCCCAATTGACGCTGCAAAAATAGGCCGAGGCCGGCGATGCGGGGTCTTCTTCTGGCAGTTTCCAGCCCCGGGTGACGTCGCCGCCGGTGGTTTTGTTTTCAATTTTGGTAACTTCGGCGCCCAGTTCAGCGAAAAACATGCCGACGGCAGGGCCGGCGAGTACGGAAGCAAATTCGACGACCTTTAATCCCTTAAACAGTTCGTTTTGAGCCATGACGGAAATCAATTCGGCGTTTTATTCCATGGTTCCTCATAAATGTCAGCATCACTGTCCATCTCGTCCAGGGGCAGTGCCGATACGCGGGAACAATGTTCCATTTTGTTGGTGGAAAGATTGGCCTCGGTAGGATGCAATAGTTTCTGTTCGAGCATTGCTAATTTTGCCTGGGTCATAGCTTTGATATATTTATGAAGATATTCACCACTAAACAAATCCGCGCCTGGGACGCCTACACCATCGAACACGAGCCTGTTTCATCCGTTGATCTGATGAACCGCGCGGCGCAGGCGTTTACCGATTGGTTTACGGGTATTTACACCGATACGGAGCGCCCGGTTTTCGTTGTTGCCGGCACCGGCAACAACGGGGGCGACGGCGTGGCCGCGGCGCGTTTGCTGCATTTTAAGTTTTACAACGTAAAGGTATTGGTTTGCGACTTTAGCGGAAAGCACAGCGCCGATTTTGATGCGCAGATCAAAGCTTTGCCGCCGCGCGATGCAGTGCCGGTGCAGTGGCTGAATGACGCCGGCCACCTGCCTGAAATACCGAAAAATGCCGTGATTATAGACGCCCTGTTCGGTACCGGGCTGACCAGGAAGCTGAGCGGGGAATGGTTTGAATTGCTCGAATGGATAAATTGCCAGCCTTGCGACATCGTTTCCATTGATTTGCCCAGCGGTCTGTTTGCCGATAAATATTCTCCGTGGTACAGTGTTCTTGCCCGCCGCACCTTCACTTTCGAAACGCCTAAACTGGCCTTTCTGCTTTCGGGCAATTCTTCCAGCATAGGCGAATGGGCCTGCGGCAGCATCGGGTTGCACCCTGAATTTGCCCGGCAAACTGATACGCCTTACAACTTGTTGACGTTGGAGGAGGTAAGGCCCCTGGTGGAGTCCCGATCCCGTTTCGCGCACAAAGGCACGTTCGGCCATGCCCTGCTGGTCAACGGCAGCCACGGCAAAATGGGCGCCGCCGTGCTGGCGGCCCGGGCCTGCCTGCGCGCGGGGGTGGGTTTGCTGACGGTGCACATGCCGGGATGCGGCTACGATATTATGCAAATTTCGGCGCCGGAAGCCTTATGTTCAGCGGATAAACACGCGGAAATATGCACGCACTTGCCCGACCCGAATGAATACGCCGTCGTGGGGGCGGGCTGCGGCATCGGAACGGCGCCGCAAACGGCCGCCGCATTGGAACAATTGCTGCATAAAACAGAGAAACCTGTCGTTCTCGACGCCGATGCGCTGAACCTGTTGTCAAAGCACCCGGATTGGTGGAAATGGATTCCGGAAGATTCAATACTGACCCCGCACCCGAAAGAATTCGATCGTTTGTTCGGGGCCTCCGGCAATTCGTTCAAACGCCTCGACCGGCAAATGAAAAGCGCCCGTTCTCAACGGGTGTTTATCGTTCTGAAAGGCGCGTATTCCTCCATTGCAACCCCCGAAGGCGACTGTTATTTCAATAGCACCGGCAATCCCGGCATGGCTACCGGCGGCAGCGGCGACGTGCTGACCGGTATCCTGACGGCCTTGCTCGCGCAGCGTTATGAGCCGCTCGACGCCTGTCTGCTGGGCGTCTATTTGCACGGGCTGGCGGGCGACCTGGCTGCCGCGGAACTCAGCCAGCCGGGCATGACGGCCGGCGATCTGGTCGATTTTTTGCCCAAAGCCTGGATAAAACTGTCGGGTCAATAAAAAATCCGGCGCCCGGGCTGGCCCGGACGCCGGATTATAACCTGCTGAAAAAATATGGATCAGGACAGGTGCGCTTCGATTTTGTCCTGCAGGTATTTTTTCGTTTGCGCGCCAACGATTTTT
>CALEYM010000567.1 GCA_937926185.1 uncultured Bacteroidota bacterium
GGAAGGACAGCTTTTGAGACCAAAATCAAAACTGAAATACCTCCTAACGATGATGGCATCAAAGAAGTGATTATTCACTCTATTATTTTTGTTCATCATGGCAAGGTGATATGTTTATATGTTTACTTGTTGCCCGGTTTTAAGGCATATCCCCAGGCACAATGCTTTTTTGATTCGGCTGATTTTTGGTAAGACAAATCGGGGTGTGTCGAAAGGATACGCTAAAATTTTCCCGCCGTAGATTATTCTAATTCACCACGGAGGCACGGAGGCATGGAGACTCGTCCTGTAAGGAACCACTCCGTGCCTCGTGGTGAAAAATTTGCCGCGGCTTTCTAGCAAAAGACTTTTGACACACCCCCGATCCTCGGGACCGATTTGCCGCCACTCTGCGTTGGTGAAAACCTCATTTATTCCCGAAAAAGCGCAGGGGCCAGTCCGCTTTGCGCTGAAGGAAGGGTTGATTGGCGGTTTTGTCCGTAGCGATGCTTTTCCCGATTTCGATGATCTTATCCCCGGCACGTACTCGCGCTCAATTCAGCACGTCGATACGTATCCGCAGTTCGCCTTTCACCAACCGGGCTGCCTCGCCGGTGGCTTTCAGCAGGTCGGCGACGTTTTTACCGGCGTGTACTTTGGCAAAATAGGCATCGAACCAGGGCGCCATCAGTTGTTTCATGTCTTTGTACACGTCGATGGTGGCATCCTGATAAGGCATGGAAGCGCCGAAAGGGAATTCCAGCCGCAGTAGTACCCAGCCTTTCATTGTGCCGTCTTTCACGCGCGCGTCGTGTACGGGTTTCCATATCTCCTGTTCCATTTTTACGTGATCGGCGCTGGTTTTACCCTCCGGAAAATCGAAATAGTTGAACACGGAGATTTTGGCGTCGCTCATGTCGGCGGCCAGGGTTCGCTCCACCGTCGACCAGACTTCGTTTTTGACCAGGGTTCTGATCTCATCGGTGCGGTTCAGCAGATCGATTTCTTCTTTGGTCAGCAGGGATTGCCAGTTGTCGGGCATATAGGCGCCTTCGAAAAAATCGGCCAGTTGTTCATCTCCTTTGAAGGTGTTGCGGGTCACGTAGTTGTATTCGCAACTGGCGCCCGATGGCGCCAAAACGTCCAGCAATGCCCAACCTTCCATCCGGCCCGCCTTTTTTTTGGCCGCGTGGATTTTTTTCCAGGCTTGTTCCAGCTTCAGGTACTCGTCATGTTTGCCGGGCGCGACTTTGATGTAGGAAAACACATGGTAAATGGTTGGTTCCGGGGTAGCGGTTTGAGCGGTGGAGGAAACGGCCTGGCAGCAAAAGATCGCCAGCAAGAGAGCAATAACAAATGATTTCATAATGGTATTTTTTTGATGATATGTGATAATAAAAAAAGAGTGGATGTACCGCAAAGGTCAGGGGCGGCCAGAAGGATTTCGACCACATAATGATGTGGGCCGGATCTAATAGCGGCTGTTATTCGTCCGACGACAAATTCGTCCGACGAAGTGAGGTAAAAGCGTGTTAAAACAGTTCGCGGGATGCGATTAAGCGAAGTGGGAATGAAAGGCGCGCGGCCTTAAAATGAAGCGGGTAAGAGGGGGTAAGTTTGAAGTTTAAAGTCTGAAGTTCAAAGGATAATTTCCGGTTGCAGGACAAAGATAGGGTGCTATCTCCGGATTCATCTGGATTATAGTTGCAATTATCTGGACTCCGCTTGTAAAAAGGCCTTCAGGGTAACAAAAAATCACCGCCGAAGCGCATGACGCCTCCGCGGTGAACAAAAAATACCTTCAATCCCGGTTCCTTCTTACATATTCAACAACTCCGCCCAATCCCGCGGGCTTCCGGTTTTATCCGTTACGTCTTCCACGATGACGGGCCGGATATCTCCGCCTGCCATGCCGGCGAAATCGAGCCCGGCGTACTGTTCCGCCGGCAGGTGGTAATTGCGGCCGTTGAAATCGGTCAGTACGATGTCCAGCCGGCTGTTCGGCGCGTAGAGCAGTTTGTCTTTGTAGGGCAGGGTAAAAAACATCCGCGAGTTGCGCTCCAGCACACTGATGGAGGCTGCGTACACGCGGTCGCCTTTGGGCGTATTGAACGCGGCGTAGATGTAATCGGATTGGCGGCCAAGGCGGAATATCTGATCGCAATTGTAGATGCCGAAGCGGGTCAGCTTCAGGGCATATTCCAGGCCTTTTTGTGCGGTTTGTATGGTTTGTGCGGTGCGCTGCCGGCGTTCGAGGAGCTGATTGCGGAGGCGGGAGCGCCAGTTGTCCCAGGCTGCCCCGGCGAGGGTGTTGTTGCTGGCCAGGCCGGCTTTTATCAGCGCCGCATAACGTTTTTGCATCATCGGGCGGTTTTCTTCGAACCAGTTCAGCCATTCCGGCGCCGCCATACAAAGTTCTTCGGGTGTTTGGAATGCCGGCGCAATGGTGATGAAGCGGTGCAGGTCGCTCACGAGTTTGTCGAAATTATGTTCCCGCTCGTCTCGCAGGCGTTTGTATTCGGCCATGATCTTGTCGGCGTCGAAATTTTCGTTGCCGGTACTGGGCGTTAGTTTGGCGGTAAATTCGAGCAGGCCCTGTTCGCCGTACAGCCAGAAGTGGCACAGTGCGCCGGTTTCCTGGTAGATCGAAATCCGGTTCCAGGATTCGCTGTTATTGACGATAGTGATGCGCCGGAGCGAATCGGGCATGCGCACAAAATAGCAATCTTTGAAGGCTTTCAGTTCGGTAAAAACGTTGCTCAAGTCTTCCGGGAAAAACAACTCCGCCAGGTCGCGGTGCCGCACGATGCGTATCTGGCCGCGTTCCAGGCCGTTCATGAGCTGTTCTTTTTTCAGGGTGGGATTTTTGCGAAACCAGAGGGGCATTTTGATTTTACCTTCTGCCAGATCGAAGCCGGTTTGCACGGCTGTTTTTACCCATTCGGCCGGGGAGTCGTCGGCGGGCAATGCGGGCGGGTCGGGCAGGCAGTTGGCAAGGTTGGCGTTTTTATTATCCCGTGCCGCCTCGGTTTCCGTTACCGTTGGAGGCAGGGCCGCCTGCACTTGTCCATTTCGGTCCCGGAAGGCCGGGTCGGGCTGGTAACCCCACTCGCCGCTGGCGTCGTCGAGGTAGTAGAGGCTGGCGTTTTCCAATTCGTGTGTGGGGGCAAAGCTGAGGTCGTACGTTTGCCCTGGCGCCATTTCCAGGGTTTCGCCGTTCTGGTTGATGCGCACTTCGAACATACCGCCGGAATTGAAGAAAAAAGAGCCCCGTCCGTCGGTGTAGTGCATGGGTATGCCCGAAGCGAGGTAGTCGGCTACACCGCGATACTCGCGGAAAACCAACTCCACCTCGCCGCGAACGGGCAACCCTTTGGCATTTACCAGACTGGCCGGCGGGATTTTTACCCGCGTGCCGGATACGGGGCTCTCGTAGTCCAATCCTGCCTCGGCCCGAAAGCGCACCGCGGCGGCGGGCACCGTATTGAGCCGGGTGGTAAAACGGGGTTTGTTTTTCGGGATAAACGGCTTTTGAGGCGCGTAAACAAACCCTTCCTCCGGCGCCGGCAGCACGGCGGCGACGGGCGGTTTGTTTTCCCGGGGCAATTCCTGACGGTGAATGTCCGGGCGTTCGGTTTCAGGTTGGGGTAACGTCTGGTTCGACGATGCGCCCCAATACCACCATCCGGAAAGCCCCAGGATCAGCAAGGCAATAACAGGAAGGGCAAATCGGCCGTAGTGCCGCAGGCGCAGCCAGCGGTTGGGGCCGTTTTGCCGGGCGGCAATTTGCGCCCAGGTATCTTCATCGGGTGCAGCCTGTACTTTGTTCAGTTGCTGCGCCATCCATTTTTCAAAATCCGTATTGGAAGGTAATTTATCTTTCATAATGTTGAAAAGGTTAGAAGGTTTCTGGTTAGAAGACGCCGGTTAATAGTTTTTCCACCTGAATGCGGAGCTGTTTGCAGGCGCGGGTGTATTGGGAGCGCACGCTGCTCTCGCTGATGCCGAGTTCGGCGGCGATTTCGGGATACGACCAGGCTTCCACGCAATGCAGGTTGAACACGGTGCGGTAGCCGGCCGGCAGTTGTTGCACCATTTGCAGGATCGCTTCGCCGTTCAGTTCCATGTCGGGGTGTACGTTATGGATTTCCGGGGGCAGGTCGTTGAAATCTTCGGCAAAACGCAGCGGGTTTTTGCGCCGCAGGTGCTGGAGCGCCATGCGCACCGTCACCCGGCGCAGCCAGCCCTCGAAGGCGCCGTGGCCCTGGAATTGCGTCAGATCGCGGTAGATCGCCAGGAAAGCGTCCTGCAGGATGTCCTGCGCCTCGGATCGGTCGCGGGCATAGCGCAGGCATACGGCGAACAACCTGGCGTTGTAGCGTTCGTATAGCAGGCGTTGCGCGCTGCCGTCGCCGCGCCGGCAGCCGGCGATCAATTGCTGGAGGGGGATTTCAATCATCGGGCGTCAGTTTCAGGTATGGTGCAAGGGTAAGGGTTTTTGCTGCATGGGATGGGTGGTTTTGTTGGGAAGGAGGCAAAATTTCGTTTATCTTTGCAAAAAATTAATTAAGAAATGAAGCAACAGTTTCTGAATATTGAGCGCAATCCGGAAATCCTGGACGGTAAGCCGATCATCAAAGGGACAAGGATCAGTGTTGAATTTATACTAGAATGTTTGCATCATGGGGCATCAGTGAACGAAATCTTGAAGCACTACCCCCGACTGACAGAGGCATTGGTACAAGAGGCTATTGCCTATGCGATAGAAGCCTTGCGCCATGATCAGAAACCAATTGCCGCATGACGCTTCGAGCCTTTTCCTTCCTGGCAGATGAAAATATTTCCCCAGATGTCATCGCCCTGTTGCGCCACGAAGGACTTGATGTGCTCAGTGTAGAGGAAGCGGGAATGAATGGGTACACGGACCGGCAACTCATTCGAATTGCATTTGCCGAAAACAGGATCGTCCTCACACACGACAGTGATTTTGGTACCCTGGCAATCCGGGATGGAGAGCCCTGGCTGGGGATCATTTTTTTACGCCCGGGGCATGTTCCCCCTGTTCACACTATTACCGCATTGAATCGTATACTCCGTGATCACATCGACTTTAATCCGCCTTTTCTGGCTGTTTGCAAAACTTTCCCTATTTTCCGTTTACGTATTCGCTGAGTCAACATGATGCGATTACCTATCGACATGACTTAAAAAAATCTGAATCCCTACTTTTGCCTCCAACCAGAAACCCTCCAACCAGAAACCTTCTAACCATACCCAACCATGCAAAAACTGCACAACTACGCCCTCGGCGCCTGGATTCCCGGCGACGGCGAGGGCATCCCGCAATACAATGCCTGCACCGGCGAGATCGTGGCCGCGGCTTCCGACGCCGGACTCGATTTCGCCAGAATTCTTGAATACGCCCGCAATACCGGCAACCCCGCCCTGCGGCGCATGAGCTTCCACGAGCGTGGGCGCATGCTCAAGGCCCTGGCGCTTTACCTGCTGGAACGCAAGGAAAAATACTACAAAGTGAGCCACTGGACCGGCGCCACCCGCGCCGATTCCTGGGTGGATATCGAAGGCGGCATCGGCAACCTGTTCGCGTACAGCAGTTTGCGCCGGCGTTTCCCCGACGAGCCCTACTACGTGGAAGGCGAAACCGTGCGCCTGTCCAAAGAAAATACGTTTATCGGCCACCATATCCTGACGCCCAAACGCGGCGTGGCGGTGCACATCAACGCCTTCAACTTCCCCATTTGGGGCATGCTGGAAAAAATCGCCGTCAACCTGCTGGCCGGCGTGCCGGCCGTGGTAAAACCCAGCGAACAGACTTCGTTTCTCACCGAAGCCATGGTGCGCGACATCGTCGAATCGGGCATCCTGCCTGCCGGCGCCCTGCAACTCATCGTCGGTACCGGCCGCGGCATCCTCGACCACGTGATGAGCCAGGACGTGGTAACCTTTACCGGCAGCGCCGAAACGGGCAAAAAACTGCGCGCCCACCCGGCCATCATCCAACATTCCGTGCCATTCACCATGGAGGCCGACTCGCTCAACGCCGCCGTGCTGGGCGAAGAGGCCCTGCCGGGTACGCCCGAATTCGATCTTTTTATCAAAGAAGTACGCCGCGAAATGGTGACCAAAGCCGGGCAAAAATGCACGGCGGTACGCCGCATCATCGTGCCGGAAAAACTGCTCGACGACGTGCACAAAGCCCTCGCCAAAGCCCTGGGCCAAACCGTGGTGGGCGACCCCTCGGTGGAAGGCGTGCGCATGGGCGCCCTCATCAACCGCAAACAACTCGACCGCGTACGCGAGAAACTGGCATTGCTGACCGACAAAACGCCAATTCTCTTTGGCGATCCCGAGCGTTTCGAGGTTACCGGCGCCGACCGCGAAAAAGGCGCGTTCCTGCCGCCTATCCTGCTGTTGAACGAAAAACCGCTGCAACAAACCATCACCCACGAAACCGAATGTTTCGGCCCGGTAAGTACGCTGATGCCGTATAAAAACCTGGACGAAGCCATTGAAATTACACAATTGGGAAAGGGCTCGCTGGTGAGCACCATCTGCACCTACGACCGCCACATCCAACGCGAATACGTGTTGAACGCCGCTGCTTACCACGGCCGCATCCTGATGCTCAACCGCGACTCGGCCAAAGAAAGCACCGGCCACGGCTCGCCCATGCCCCTGCTGGTACACGGCGGTCCGGGGCACGCCGGCGGCGGCGAAGAAATGGGCGGCATGCGCGGCGTACTGCACTACATGCAACGCACGGCCCTGCAAGGCCACCCCACCGACATCACCAACGCCACCAACCAGTACCAGGCGGGCGCCGCCCAAACCGAAACGCCGGTGCATCCGTTCAAAAAACACTTCGAAGACCTGTTCGTCGGCGAAACCCTCATCACCGCCAAACACACCGTTTCCGAGGCCGATATCCACAACTTCGCCAACGTGAGCGGCGATAACTTCTACGCGCACATGGACGTCACAGCCCTCGAAGGCACACCCTTCACCAGCCGGGTGGCGCACGGGTATTTCGTCTTGTCCAAAGCAGCCGGCCTGTTCGTGGACGCCAAAAAAGGCCCCGTGCTGCTCAATTACGGGCTGGATGAATGCCGCTTCACCAAACCCGTTTACCCCGGCGCCACCATCGGCGTAAAACTGACAGTGAAGGAAAAAATCGAACAGGAACATGATCCGAACAAAGAGGGCGTGGGCGCTATCCCCCGCGGTATCGTCAAATGGCTGGTGGATGTGTATGATGAGGAAGGTGAGACGGTGGCGGTGGCGACGATTCTGACGATGGTTAGGAAGAGGGTTTCTGGTTAGAAGGTTTACAACATGCTTGTAAGCCCTTTTTGTTGGATAATCCGCCGGATTATTTTAACTTGCGCAAAATTTTGAAGGATATGACGGCCATAACGGCACAGGAAAACAAACCGGCAGGGAAAAAGGAAAAGTTGTACACCATCGAAGAATACCTCGAAATGGAGGAAACTTCGCTGGTGAACCACGAGTTTGATAACGGAGAACTGATTCCAATGGCTGGAGGAACACATCAACTTAGTCAAATCAAAGTACGCCTTATCGCCGCGCTTGTTAATGCAATTGATCAATTGGGTAAGGGTTTTGTAGTCTACAACTCTGATATTCGAATTTATCTGCCCAATTTGGCCAAATTCGTGATGCCTGATGCCGCGATAACCAAAGAAACTGGAAAAGGTGTGTTTCCCAATGCGCCAATTGGCGTACTTACTGATCCTTTGGTTATAATAGAAGTCTTATCCAAAGATTCTGAATCCTATGACCGCGGAGAAAAATTTGCGCGCTACCGGACTATCCCTTCCTTTACGGAATACTTACTCGTTTCTCAGGCCGAGCCAAGGGTGGAAACCTTCGTAAAAGAAAACGGCAAATGGTTTATCAACGAAGATGCTTCCGGCATGGATGCCGAAGTTAATTTGGTATCCTTGGGCGTTAAAATCGCGCTGCGGGATATTTACCGGAACGTCAGTTTTGAACCGAAAAAGGCGAAACAAATAAAACGGGCAAAGAAGTAGGAGCCCGCCCGGGCAGCAAACAAAATCCCCTGACGCGCTCATTTCACAAACAACATTCCCCTCAGATTCTTTAATTCTAACTTTAGCCCGTCGAAATGCGCTTCACGCACAAATAAGCGGGCGGTGGATTTTTTGCTTTTCAATTCTACTGCTTCGGCTCCGTCCGGCATGATATATTGGCCCTCGCCGCCGGCAGCGACAAGCCAGCGGCGCATCGCGGGTGTCAGGTCAAAAGAATCGGCCACGGTATTACCATCCGGACCAAGCAGCAACAGGGCATGGAAATCGTCGGAAACCGTAACGTACTCATTTTTTCCGCGCCGGGAGTCGCCGTATAATTCAAGGAGATAAAAGTGACGATAGCCGGCGATATTGCCGGCTATTTTCTCATGCCTCCGGGGAAAAACTGAAATTTGTTGTTGGGCCGCAGCCGCGACCCTGACGCTCTCGGGAGCGGCATTGCACCACAGGGCTATTGCCGAGGCGCGATCGTAATAACCATGGCGGGTCGTGTCTCTGGCAATACTGTCGAGCGAAACCGGAAACCAGGGCTCGATCCGGTCGAGGGCGTCCTGTTTGTCCAGAAAAACCAGGCTCGACAGGATGCGGTCAGCGTCTTCCGCCGGTACCGGCGCACCGCCGGCTTTGAGTTCGGCGCCGGCAAAACGGCCGTTTTTCTCCAGCAATCCACGCAGCACGGTTGTTTGGCTGCGCTGCGACACTTTAAAGGCGCTCAGGGGCCCCACCACCGCCACCAGAACGAATAAACCCAGGGAAATGGGTATGAACTTGATATTGTCGGTCTTCGACCACAAAAAATACGCGCACATCACCAGCAGCCATACGCCCGCATGGGCTACAAAATACCGCTCTTCCGTGACGCCGTAATCGGAAATGCGCCGGCCGATGGCTACGAACAACAGTCCCACCATGGGTAACAACACCCACCAGAACCAGCGGCGGTAGGCATGCACGATCTTGTTGTCGGTATATTCGGGCAGCAAATAGTTGATCAGATAGGTAAATATGCCCGCGATGGAAAAGCCGAGCACCAGCGAAGAAACCCAGCCGTGCGGCAGATTCCAGGTGACCAGGATTTTGACCGAATAGGCGTACAGGATCAGAAAATACAACCCCACGATAGGGATGAGGATATACTGGCACAGGTTTTTGAAAATGATGTTATAGGCCCGCTCCCGGTCGCTGAATTGAAAAGCCGGCGGAAAATGGAACAGGAAAAAGCTGGTGTTGAAAATGCCGGCCAGCAGCACGAACAAATGCCCGTATATTTTATTGGTAATATCCAGGTTGAACAGCTCATCCACGGCAAACACCGCCAGGGAAAGCCCGGCAAACAGGATAACAGTGTACACTGCGCCCACCACGAAGTTGGCGAACAATTGTTTGTTGTATTCCCAGAAATCGGCCACGGGGTTGCGGTTCAGGAACGGCGCCGCTGCCGCGAACAGGTGCGCCAGGGCCAGTATGCCCAGGTAACGCGGCAAGTGTACCTGCTCCAGGTTTCTGGCATCCAGGTCGATCAGGAAGTAGTAGGTGGCCAGAATTGCCAATCCGCCCGCCTGGAGCGCCCAACTGCGCAGCGGCGCCCAGTTGCGCGATTCGGCAAAGGCTACCAGCCCCGTACACAGGGCCAGGCCGATCTGGGCCATCATCCAGGTTTTGATCCAGGCGTCGCCGCCTTTCTGGTCGCTGTGTTCCAAAATAACCATCAGGGTCACTACGCCGGTAAGGGCACAAAGCATGGTGGCGGGGAAACGGCGGCAGACCGATACAAGGGCTTGCAGCAGAAAGGAAAGGGAAGGTAGTTTCATAGTTTCGTCGTTGAAGGCTTTTGTCATTGGGCGGTCACACGTCCCGGCAATTCGCCGGAAAAGTAAGCATTTCGGCGGCGCCTTGGGTTTGTTGGCTATTTTTGCCGCCTAAAAATTTTCCACATGCGAAAAATACTGGTTTTATGGGGGCTGATCGGACTGTTCTGTACCGGCCTGACCGGCCAAACGGCCGACTCGCTGAGTTTCCCGGCCTCCTGGGTGGGCAGCTGGCAGGGTACGCTGGAGATATTCAACGGTACGGGCAAGGTACAGTCGGTACCCATGTGGGTGGAAATACACAAAATCGACACATCCACCCAGGGGCGCTATACGTTCGGCCTGGTGTACGGTTCAAAGGAAACGGATTGGCGGCCTTATGAACTGGCGCCGGTGAATCCAGAATTCGGTTTGTGGCGCGTGGATGAAAAGAACAGTATCGTGATGGAAAGCTACCTGATTGGCCCCAAATTGTTGTGCTGGTTTGTCGTCAACAACAACCGTATCCTGTGTACCTACGAAAAAACCGGCGACACGATGATTTTTGAGGTGTTATCAGGCATCGAAGCCGCGATAAGCATTACCGGCAATACCAAACAGGGCGAAGAAGATATTCCTGAAGTGAAAACTTTTCCGTTCAGCGTTTTTCAGCGGGCGGTGTTGGAAAGATAATTTATGAAGGTTTATGAACGGGACCGTTCAAAATACAGTGTTTATTTCCTTGGCCATATTTTTAAAGCACTGAAAATCAAATTATTGCGCAATTTTAGTTTTGATTTTGACCCAGATCTTCGAACATTCTCTTATGAACCCTATAAACCTCATAAACCTCATAAACCTCATAAACCCTCATAAACCTCATAAACCTCATAAACC
>CALEYM010000568.1 GCA_937926185.1 uncultured Bacteroidota bacterium
AAAAAGAAGTAACATTCAGCAGTATACACAGTTGGTCTAAGAAAATAAAAACAGCCTGGAAACCGCGGTCTGGTTCCAAAAGGCATATCGCGAAATACCGCCGGCCATGACCGCCGCCACCACCGATACCTGGCAGCGCGATCAATCCCTGCGGGCAGTGGCAAGCTGGAAAAAAGCGCCCGGCAAACGCCACAGTTGGCAAAACCGCCTGGCCTGGTTCGACGAGCGCATCGAATTTCATTCAACCGGCGCCGTTGAAAACAGCCGCTCGCGCACGGCGATGGCCGTTTCCGAGATTTTTATTGCACCGGGGCCGCGTCTGACGCTAAAATCTGTCGTGAACGCCTGGTGGCAGCGGGCAAAAGCCGACGGTTATTCCGACAGCACCCGCTGGTTTCAGCAACGCCGGCTGGCCGGCGCAGCGATGGCCGAATATCGCCGCAAAACCCTTCACCTTACAGCGTCGCTCCGTCAGGAATGGGCCGAAAACCAGGCGGCCCCTTTTACCTGGTCGCTGGGCGGGCAGTGGCGGTTTGGGCAGGGTTTCCTGTTGCGTATGCACGTGTCGCGCAACTTCAACCTGCCCACTTTTAACGATCGTTTCTGGCGCGGGTTGGGTAACTCTGATCTGAAACCGGAGCAGGGCCATAGTGCCGACGCCGGTTTGCACTGGCAAGGAGGCGGCTTTTCCGCCGAAATAACCGGTTTTCACATCCTGCTCAACAACTGGATACTCTGGCAGCCGGGCGCTGACGGATTGTTCCGGCCCGGCAATTTGCGGCAAGTGCAGTCCCGCGGACTGGAATCGGCGTTTTCTTATACCTTCAGCAGTATGGGTAGCCGCTGGAAAATCCGCGCGCAACATCAGTTTGTCCGGGCGATAAATACTGCCGTTTATACGGCAAATTCCGTTGCGTTGCACAAACAATTGCCCTATACGCCGCTTCACAGCGGCAGCGCAACCCTGCAATGGACATTTGGCCGGTGGTCGGCAGCTTACCTGCACCAATGGACCGGCAGCCGCTACCGCACCGCTGACAATTCCCTGGCGCTGCCCGGATTTACCACCGGAAATTTTTTACTGAAATATGATGTCATTTGTTTTAAACAACAAATAGCATTGCATTTTCGCCTCGAAAATTGCTGGAATACGGCCTATCAGGTACTGGAATATCAACCCATGCCGGGCCGGGTATGGAAAAGCGGCGTTCAATGGGCCTTTTAAATCGCTTTTTTTTACCGCCCCTCTAAACCCTCTAAACCCTCTAAACCCTCTAAACCCTCTAAACCCTCTAAACCCTCATAAACCCTCATAAACCCCCATAAACCCTCATAAACCCCCATAAACCCTCATAAACCCCCATAAACCCTCATATCGCATGAACCGGAAAATTGAAACAATCCTGCTGGTCGTGATCGGCGCCGTGTACTTCCTGTACCTGCTGCTTCGGGCCTGGCATATCCCGATGACACAGGATGAAGTGGCCACCTGTTACAATCATGTGACCCGGGGCATCTTCGACCTGATGACCTATCAGCGGGAGGCAGTTCCGAACAATCACATCCTGAATACGCTGGCGATCAAATTACTGGCCGGCATATTCGGAATGAGCCAAATGGTGGCGCGAATACCGGCATTGGCCGGCGGTTTGGCATACCTTTTTGGCGCCGGGGCGCTGGCGCGCCTGCTGGGCAGTACCGGCTGGCTGCGTTTGCTCTGGTTTATACTGTTGTTGGGCAACCCATTTATGGCCGAATTTTTTGCCCTTGCGCGCGGCTATGGCATTTCCATAGCATTGATGACGATATCATTGTATTTCACCTGGAAATACCTGGAAAATGCCCGGCCGAGATACCTGGGAGTGACGCTGGTATTTGCCGGTTTGGCCGTCATGGCCAATTTTACGCTGCTGAATGTTTACCTGCCGCTGATCCTGCTTTTGCTACTGACCATCCTGCAGCAAATAGTGGCGGTAGCAGAACGGCGGAAAGCATCAAAGATTTTAGCCGCGGGAATATTGCTTCTGTGCGTATTCTGCGCCTTGCCGGTATATCGCATGCAGGCGGGCGAGGAGTTGAAATACTGGGGCAGCGCCGGTTTTTTCCCGGAAACGCTGGCGCCACTGGTGCGCAGCTCCATAATGGATCACCCTTACCTTGATGGGCTTACGGTACCAGTATTGGCCAAACTCATCGTAGTATTTTGTCTGATCGCCTGGGCCGTGGCAGTGTGGCGCTGGGGCAACCGGCAATGGCGGTTGTCTCCGCCCGACCCGTTGGTGTTCGCCGGGTTTCTTCTGGCGGGTACTGTGACTGTTAACCTGCTCCAGAACTTCTTCCTGGATGTGCCTTTCCTGAATCCCCGGACGGCCGTGTTTTTGTATCCCCTGTTTGCCTTGCAGTTGATCGCGGTGGGCGAATTATTGTGGCGGCAGTGGCGCCATAAAGTGCTGTATTTTGCCGTACCGCTCCTCGTATTCATCCTGATCAACTTCGACAACAATCGCAACATCCGCGAATCCTATGAATGGAGCTACGACCGCGGGACATTCACCGTGTTTGATTTTATCAAAAAAACGTATGAAGCCGAAGGCCGTACCGCGCCTTTTACCATCGACGCCAACTGGCTGCTCCTCAATTCCCTGCAATTTCACAACGAATTTTCCCGCCCACCCTACCGGCAATGGGTGACCACCCCGCAATACCATGGCGATCAGCCGCCAAAAGGCGACACCGATTTTTTCTATACGGCCACTCGGGAAGATATCGAGGCGCTGCGAGAAAATTATGAGCCGGTGCTAACAGTGGAGGAGGGGCGGTTTGTGTTGATGCGGCGGAAGCGGGAATAGATCAATCCCCTGACCAAAGCCCCTGCGTCACATGCGCCATCCACTGCTGCACGGTATCCCGGTACATCCGGAATTCAGACAATTCTTGCCGGTAATCGAAGCGGAAAAGTTGGTTTTCGTAGTGATTTTTTCGGGAAGGGAATACGCCGAGCAGGTCTTCGTACCATTTAATGCGGCCGTGGCCTTCCAGTTCGCGCAGGGGAAGTGAGAGAAAAGCCGCGTCCGGGTAAAACAGGAACAGCCCTTTCATTTTGCGGATAATGCCGATGGTAATTTCCCGTTCGATAAGTCTGTTTTCAAGCGGGTATTCGCTGATTTCCCGTAGGTAACGGTTTTGCAGGTCGGCATGGCGGCGATGGGCGATGCGTTGCCGGGCTTCGAGCAAACGGTAACGTTCTGGCATCATTTGGGCCAGTTGTTCCAGGATTTCAGTGGGGGAAAAGGGCGGTTTGCTATCGAATGGCCCGGGTTTCCAGGCGCCGGTTTCCGTAACGTCCACCCAGCGGAACCTGTGTTCCAGCGTAAGTTCGTCGAATACAAAATCCAGGTATTCCGGCGCGGGGTGCAGGTCGCGGTAGTTGTGCAATGCCTGCAGCAGCAGTGCGATCATTTCCTGCCGCGCGGCTTCGTTGCCGGCTTCAATTTTCTCTGCCGACGGGCGGATGTGCCGGTGGAAAAGGTTTTGCGCCAGCAGCCGGAAAATATCTTCTTCGGGCATTCCACCGGGCAGTTCGAGCAGTTGTCTGAGCTCCGCAAGCGCGTTATACCCCAGTCCGGCACTGTCGGGCAGCGTGGTCAGGTGCGGGGGGGAGAAGCGCATCCAGAGCAGCAGGCGGTTGCCTGTTAGCTCCTGCAGGATGTGTTGCAGGTACCCGGCGCCCGTATCCGGATAAGCGAGGTATGCGATTTTCCAGTTGCGCAGACATTGGATAATGCGCCGCCGGGCCTCGGTTTCATGCAGGCGCCGGATATCGGTCCATTGCAGGTTGTCGTGAACACGTTGATATTCGGCATTGGTGTCGGCCACAAAGTGCAGGAACACTTCCTGTTTAATATTCGGATGCACCTGCAACCAGCCGGCACTGCCGGCGTGGTCGCGTACGATCTTTTCTACAATTTCCAGGGCATCGAATTCGTAGCGGGCGCAATCAGGGTGGGTACGCACGGCGCCGTTGGCATCCAGATCGAACCATCGTATGCCTGCGATGGCTTGTGCCGGCGCACCTGAAGCGGTAGGCAGTAACAGGCCTGGCAATAACTGTTCTACTGCCAGTCGAAGGAAGGATTCTTCGCCGGGGTAGCCCTCGTCGCCAAAAATTTTAAATCCAAGCAAAGCGGCTTGTACCAGTTCGATGACCGAGTCGCGCACATCGGTAAAGGTTCGGTACCGCCGGCGCTCTTCGGCAATCTGCGCTTGAAGCCTTACCCTTTTAGCCTTAAGGTTGAACAAAAGGTTTTCCCGTAACTGGCGGTTCATCAGGGCGTCGTCGTCATGCGGCGATACGGCTTCCATCATGCCCACTACTTCGCGGATTTCGCTTTCCAAACCGAAATCGACATGCGAGGCGAAGCGGAATTCATCGTTGGCGATCTCTACCTGCCGGATATAATCGTATTTGCCGCCGTTGCACAACTCGTTGACCACCAGTTCCAGGAATCCGCGATAAGGGTGCACCGTGCGGTAAATTTCCATGCCGATCTGGATGCAGCGGGCAATGGCCAACCGGTTGTCGGGCACTTCCGCGCCGTATCGCCCGGTGTGCAGAATATAATCGTTTTGAAAGGTGCTGTACAAGCGTGACAATGCATCGGACAAGGCCTGGGCGGCTGCGCGCAGGTTATAAAATTCCGCTTCTGCCGGGCATTTGCCGTTGCGCTGGTAGTCGGCCAGGCGACCCGCGAACACGATCACGTGGTTTAGTTTATACCCATTGCCATATACCGCATCGTGTATAATACGGTCGGGGGTTTCCTTTTTAAGGTAGGTGATCAGCAGCAGCTCGTACAATTGGGCCGACTGCGGATCGATGTGCGCGCGCGCATGATCGCAGTGGGTGTATGCCCGGCTAAAATTCCCAATGCCGATATCGTCCTGGGCCAACAGGAGTTTGCGGCGAAACTCTTGTTGCTGGGCCGGGGTTAAATGCGAGGGTTCCGGTTGCCCCGCGTTTGAAGTTTGGGTATGCAGCGAATCCGGTATCAGAATTTCGCCGGCGGGCAGAAACAATCCTGCTGTTTGATCGGCAGGCGTTTCCTGCTTTCTTAGGCCGTAATATGTGCCGGAAAAAATATCCGGCCAGCCGGCCCGGCACTGGCTTTCTTCCAGCCGCCCGATCAAATGTTGCAGGTCGAGCCGGATTGCAGCGATGGTTTGACTGAAAACGTCAAAACCGAGTTTGTTCCGCTGGGTTTGTTGCCGCCATTCGGCAAAAGCGTCTTCGAGTTGAAAAACGTCGTCCGGCGTTTTTTCAGGGTGCAGGAGTTGTTTTAAAAAATTAAATACCGGTGTCAGATCGCAGTGTTCCGACCAAACGAGCAAACGCTCCCGAACATCTTCAAAAGTAATGCTGTAAGCCGGCCCCATTGGCGGGGCGGGTGTTTCCCAACGGTCAATTTGAAACAGGATATCCCGGATACCTTGCGCACCGCGTTGGAGCTGAATATCCCGGCTCAGCGAAAACCCTTCCACAGGCTGGCCCGGGCTTGGTACAATAGGGAAACCCGACAGGCTTTCCGGTATGGCCGCTCCCCGCGCCAGCAAAACCGCGATCTGAAAACCGGGTCGCCGTTTCTGCTCCTGCAGCGCCTTGTCCAATTCCCAACGGACATCCGGCGAATCGGTATAATTAGTTGATAAACAAGCAATAAATAAATGACATCTCTCCAAAAACGGCGTGGCTGTCGCGCGGTATTGTTCTTCTGGCATCGCCCCGGCGTCCCAAAACAGTATTTTTTGTCCGCCAAAGGTTTGTTGAATATAACGCTGCACGTCCTGCGCGGTTGTAGCGTCGGATTTGTCGCGGGAAATATAGATGGCGATGGGCTCGTTTTGCATGGCGGGCAATTCAGCGCAAATGTTTGGAATTTTGACAAGATAAATAATAATTTTATCGTCTTGGTGCGCGATGCAATTTTTGATCTTAAATAAAATCGTATTCCTACCTTTGCGCCCTCACTAACACGTCCAACTTCATGGTTACAGCGGAACCGCTGCCCACACTTGAAACGGCTAAAAGCCTCGGCCTTACCCCCGACGAATTTGAAAGAATTAAGGACTTACTCGGTCGCGCGCCCAATTTCACCGAACTCTCGGTATTTTCGGTGATGTGGAGCGAGCACTGTTCATACAAAAACTCCATCCTGCAACTCAAAACGCTCCCACGCTCGGGCAAACGCCTGCTGGTAGGGGCCGGCGAAGAAAATGCCGGACTGGTAGACATTGGCGACGGCCTGGGCTGCGCTTTTAAAATCGAAAGCCACAACCACCCCTCGGCAATCGAACCTTACCAGGGCGCTGCAACGGGCGTCGGCGGTATTCACCGCGATATTTTTACCATGGGCGCCCGGCCCATCGCTTCGCTCAATTCCCTTCGTTTCGGCAAACCCGATAATCCGCGCATGAAACGCCTCATCGCCGGTGTGGTAAAAGGTATCGGCGACTACGGCAACTGCTTCGGCGTGCCGACGGTGGGCGGAGAGGTTTATTTTTACGACTGTTACCACCACGATATTCTAGTGAATGCCATGTCGGTAGGTATTGTAAAAGCCGGCGAAACGGTGAGCGCCACGGCCGGCGAACCGGGTAACCTCGTGTTCATCGTGGGTTCTGCCACGGGTAAAGACGGTATCCACGGCGCTACTTTTGCCTCCGCCGACCTCAGTGAAGACAGCCACGAAGACCTCCCCGCCGTACAGGTGGGCGATCCGTTCCAGGAAAAACTCTTGCTGGAAGCTTCGCTGGAAGCCATCCGGACCGGCGCCATTGTGGGTATGCAGGACATGGGCGCGGCCGGAATCACCTGTTCCACCTCCGAAATGAGCGCCAAATCGGGCGTGGGCATGCGCATCGATCTGGACCGCGTGCCGCAGCGGCAGGCCAACATGAAGGCCTGGGAGATACTGCTTTCCGAAAGTCAGGAACGTATGTTGATCGTGTGCAAGCCTGGCCGGGAAGCGGAACTGAAGGCGGTGTTCGAAAAATGGGACCTGCCCTGCGAACTGATCGGCGAAACCACTCCCGGCGGCCGGCTGGAATACTTCTGGCATGGCGAGAAAGTAGCCGACGTGCCGGCCGATCCCCTCGTTCTGGGCGGCGGGGCGCCGGTGTACGTGCGGGAACAGAAAGCGCCGGAGTATTTGAAAGAAATCGAAAAATTTGATGCGGCCAAAGTGGAAGTACCGGCAGATTTGAAAAAAGCGGCCCAAAAAATCTGGGCGTCGCCGAATATCGCCTCCAAAAACTGGATCACCCGGCAATACGACTCGATGGTGCGTACGGGCACCATGACTACCAACCGCCCGTCGGATGCCGCCATCGTATACGTCAAGGGTACGCGCAAGGCGCTGGCCATGACCACCGATTGTAATTCGGCTTATGTTTACGCCGATCCGCACAAAGGCAGCATGATCGCCGTGAGCGAGGCCGCCCGCAATATCGTGTGCGCCGGCGGCCAACCGGTGGCCATTACCAATTGTCTTAATTTTGGAAATCCTTACAACCCGGAGGTGTATTATCAGTTTGCCCAGGCCATCCGCGGCATGGGCGATGCCTGCCGGAAATTTGAAACGCCGGTCACCGGTGGAAACGTCAGTTTTTACAACCAATACACACAGGACGGCAAGGTGATACCGGTGTATCCCACGCCGACGATCGGCATGCTGGGTATTCTGGAGGATTATGAGCGTGTAATGACGCTCGATTTTAAAAATGCCGGCGACTGCATTTACCTGATCGGCACAAGCCGGGCCGATATTGGCAGCAGCGAATATCTGCGGGAAGTGCAGGGAATAACGTATAGCCCCTGCCCGTATTTTGACCTGGAGGAAGAGTGGCATTTGCAGCAAACAGTGGCCAATGCCATTCGCCGGGGCCTACTGGAGTCGGCGCACGATGTGTCGGACGGTGGGTTGTTCGTGGCCCTGATGGAAAGCGCCATGCCCCGCGGGCTTGGGTTTGCCGTACGCGGCAACCCCGGCATCCGGAAAGACGCCTGGCTGTTCGGCGAAGCACAGAGCAGGATAATTGTTTCGGTGCGGACTGAACAAGCAGCGGCACTGGAGCGTTTTTTACAAGCCGGAAAACAGGATTTTGAATACCTGGGGATTGTGGAAGGCGTTTCGGTCATTATTGACGGCGACAATTGGGGCGCCGTGTCGGACTGGCAAAAGACTTACGATTCCGTTTTGGTGCAAACTATGAACTGACTAACCGAGCATTTTTTTGAAAAAAAACCGACTCAATTTGTTTAAAATCAAAAAGTTATGAAAAGAATAAAATTGCTTTTATTGTTTGTTTTGCCCCTGCTGGCCGTGGCGCCGGCTTGCCAGGATGGCGGTGGCGCGTACGCGCTGAAAGGTTCTGTGGCCAACGCGGCAAACCTTCAGGTGCTGCTGGAGCAGGTATTTTTCGACCCGAATTCCGCGCCGGTAGCAATGGGCCGGGTGACCGCCGACGCGTCCGGCGATTTTACCATTGAACAAAAAGAGGCATTCCCGGCCGGGCTGTACCGCCTCACTATCGGCGCCAAACGGATGTTCTTTATGCTGGGCGGTGATGAAAAAACGATTGAGTTTAAGGGAAACCTGGAGACGATCGACCGCTTACAGTTGGAAGTGACGGGCTCGGAAACCTTTACTTGCTACGCCAACGTGGTGAAAGAATTGGTGAATGCCACCAACCTTACGCCGGAAGCGGCCAAAACTTATATTGAAAAGGGTTGCAATCCGCTGATGCGCGCCTTTTTTACCACACAATTGCTGGGCCGCAGTGCCGGCGATTTTCTGGATGACTTTAAATCTGCCGGGCAGGCATTGAGTGCCGACATGCCCGGTTCCAAATACGCTACCGATTATGCCAACATGGTGAGCGGCCTCGAAAAGCAAATGCTGCAGCAACAGGCCGGCGCCTCGATCCAGGTCGGGCAACCGGCGCCCGACATCAGCCTGCCTGGCCCGGACGGCAAAACCCGTTCCCTGGCTTCCCTGAAAGGCAAAGTGGTGCTGCTCGATTTTTGGGCCAGTTGGTGCCGTCCCTGCCGGATGGCTAATCCCCATGTGGTGGAAGTATACAACAAGTACAAGTCGAAAGGTTTTGACGTGTTCAGCGTATCGCTCGACCGTCCCGGCCAAAAAGACGCCTGGGTGGCCGCGATCAAACAAGACGGTTTGGCATGGGATAACCACGTCAGCGACCTGCAGTTCTGGAACAGCGCCCCGGCCGCCACTTACGGCGTACGCTCGATTCCGCACACTTTCCTCATCGACCGGAACGGCAATATCGCCGCGATCAATCCGCGGAATAATCTGGAACAGGAGTTGATGAAAGTGCTGAACTAAGATCGATATACCGCGGATAATGACGCCCAATCCGTCCAACCTGGGTTGGAAAGATTGGGCGTCATTATTTATATCAATCCATACTCAATTCAAAATCCACGCGCCGGTTTTTATCCCTCCCCGCGGATGTATTGTTGTCGGCTAAGGGCCGGGTTTCGCCGTATCCGGCATGACGCATCCGGTTGGCGGACACGCCTTTGCCGGCCAGGTAGTCGTAACACGCTTTCGCCCGTTTTTCCGATAGGGAAAGATTGAATTTATCATCACCCACGCTATCGGTATGTCCGCTGATACTGAGGGTGTATTCCGGATATTTAGCCATCAGGGCGGCAACTTCATCCAGCACGGGATATGATTTGGTGAGCAGGGTGGCGCTACCGGTGCGGAATTGCACGTTTTTGACCACGTCGGCCAGTTTGGCCTTGTCTTCCGGTTTTATTTCAGGGCAGCCTTTGTTGGAAGCCGGCCCCGGTTTATCCACGCAGCGGTCTTCGTAGTCGTAAACGCCGTCGCCGTCGGTATCGGGACAACCTTTGCCAGCAAGGGTTCCTTTTTTATCGGGGCAAAGGTCGTCGCGGTCGGCAATGCTGTCGTTGTCGCGGTCGGGGCAACCTTTGGTGGCTGCCGGGCCGGCCTGATCCGGGCAGTCGTCGTCATTATCCGTAATACCGTCGTTGTCGCGGTCGGGGCAGCCCTGGGTGGCGGCCGGGCCTGCCTGGTCGGGGCACCGGTCTGTTTTGTCGGCAATGCCGTCGTTGTCGCGATCGGGGCAGCCGCCGGTAAGGGCCGGGCCGGGGTCGTTGGGGCATTCGTCGTCGCGGTCGGCTATGCCGTCAGCGTCGGCATCGGGGCAGCCTTGGGTGGCCATGGGGCCGGCCTGGTCGGGGCATCGGTCGTCGGGGTCGTTCAGGCCGTCGCCGTCGCGGTCGGTCACAGCGGGCGGGGTCTTGGGTTCTTCACCGCCAAAAAACAGATGGATGCCGGCGCCGTGATGCCAGGCGTCGGCATCATTGGTAGAAAACCGGTGTTGGGTTTGTACCGAAGCGTACAGGTTATCCAATAGTTTGACATTCAGACCTACCGCCACCGGGAAGTTTATACCGAAATCGCTTTGGTCAAAATTGTACAGCGTACCGATCCCACCCTGAAGGTAAGGATTGACTATGCTGCCGTATTTGAACAGGTTGAGTTGAAGCAAAAGGTCGAGGTTGCCCAACAGTTCGCGCCTGGACAAGTTTCCAGTCTGACCGGAGAATTGTGAGGCGCCTATTTTAAGGGGTACGACTAGAAAGGTATTATTGAGCAGCCGGTTGTGATAAGCCAGTTCGACGCCCCGCCCGGTGGTGTTTTGAAAAACATCCTCGAATTTGAGGTTGTCAGTACCCAAGGGGGTAAGGTAGTTGTACCAACTGTGCCGGAAGGCCAGGCTGTGCCTGGGTTGCGCCAGGGCTTTCGTTCCGGTAACCAGCAAAAGTACCAACAGAGCGAGTAAGTAAAAGGTGTGTTTCATAAGCGGCAATAAAAAGGGAGGTTAGAAAATGGAACTTGCCGCTAATGTATGCAAAAAACGGAGGAGATTTTTCTGTCAGATTTTACCGGTCCATTTCTCCCGTCGCAGTTGCCATGGTTGTTGGCGCTGATGTTTCCACGATATTATCATTTCGCTGATCCGATTCAACCAGGCCATCGCGGAGGCGGACAATCCGGTGGGCATGCTGGGCAATATCCTGCTCGTGGGTGACAATAATAACGGTATTGCCGGCTTGATGGATTTGCTCAAAGAGCGCCATGATCTCATGCGAGGTTTTGGTGTCGAGGTTACCTGTTGGTTCGTCGGCGAGGATAATAGCGGGATCGTTTACCAATGCGCGGGCAATGGCGACGCGTTGCCGCTGACCGCCCGACAGTTCGTTGGGTTTGTGCATTACCCGGTCGCCCAAACCAACCGATTCGAGGGTTTTCCGCGCTTTTTCCAGCCGTTCTTCTTTGGAATAACCGGCGTAAACAAGCGGCAGTGCCACGTTTTCCAATGCGGACAGGCGGGGAAGCAAGTTGAAGGTTTGGAAAACGAAGCCGATTTGTTTGTTGCGCACTTCGGCCAGTTCGCTGTCGTCCATGGTACTGACTTCGATGCCGTTCAACCAGTATTGGCCGCTGGTAGGCGAGTCGAGGCAGCCCAGCAGGTTCATCAGGGTCGATTTGCCGGAGCCGGAAGGCCCCATCAGCGCAACGTATTCGTTTTTTTCGATGTTGACGGAAACGTCTTTGAGCGCCTCTACTTTTTCGGCGCCCATGATGTAGGTTTTATTCAGATGCTGGATGGAGATGAGCATTGCGCGTATTTGTTTTTCCTGGAACTTCAGGATGCTTTTAAATAGTTGTCAAACAAACGGTTAATTATTTTTTCCGGCGTAAAAACAAGCCGGTGGCCACGACGAACAAGCCAACTAAAAAGGTAGTGAACTGGGAAATGATCTGTGGGAAAAGTATGCTGGCAACCCAGAACAGCCCGCCGGCCGCTATTATTCCTGCGATGAGCCAGATCAAAAATTTCGATTTGTTGCCGTTTTCTGCCATAAAATTGTTTTTTAATCGATCATTTTTGGTACCCGGAAGAACTGACCGTCCTGTTTAGGCGCGTTTTTCAGCGCTTCCGGTTGGGTTAACTGGTTGCCCACCTGGTCATCCCGCCACTCCACGCCCGGTTCCGTAGGATAGGAGAGCGGTTCGACGCCGGTGGTATCAGGTTCCCGGAGTTTATCCACCATCTCAAGAATACCGGTGAGGTCTTTGGCAAACTTGGCGCGTTCCGTTTCCGTGAGTTGCAGGCGCGCCAGTTTTTCCAGCCGTGAAATAAGTTCTTTATTTACTTGCATCGAAAAAGCATAGAAGTTTGGTATAGGTTCTTCGGCAAACGAACATTGTCCGACGAACAACGAAATAAGGTGCAACGATTTTTCTACCTTCGCGCCGCACAAAAGTAAAAGAATGAACACTAGCTTACCCTCCGACAAAACACTGATCAAACACATTGCGATTGCCGGCAACATCGGCGCCGGCAAAACCACCCTCAGCGAAATGCTCGCCCGGCACTTTGGCTGGGATGTGCACTACGAAGATACGGAAAATAATCCCTACCTGGCCGATTTTTACCTCGACATGAAACGCTGGTCGTTCAACCTGCAAGTGTTTTTTCTGTCGAGCCGTTATCAGCAGATGCTGCGTATCCAGCAGGGCAACCGAACGGTCATCCAGGATCGCACCATCTACGAAGACGCCTACATTTTTGCGCCAAACCTGGCCGACATGGGTCTGATGGAACGCCGCGACTTCGAAAATTACACCACGTTGTTCCAATCGATTATTTCCCAGATTAAATCTCCCGATCTGATGATTTACCTGCGCGCCAGCATTCCCACGCTGGTGGAACATATTCAGAGCCGGGGTCGCGATTACGAGGGCAGCATCAGTATAGAGTACCTCAAACGGCTGAACGACCGGTATGAAAACTGGATCAACAACTACCGCGACGGCCGCCTGCTGATCATTAACGTGGACAACATTGATTTTCAAAACAGCAAAGAAGATTCGGGAAAAGTGCTGGAAATGGTACAGGCAGAACTGCATGGCCTGTTTTAACTAAACCTTCTAAACCCTCATGAACATAGATTCATTTCGCGAATATTGCCTGGCTAAAAAAGGCGTCACGGAGGATTTTCCTTTCGACGAGGTGACGCTGTGCCTGCGGGTGGCGGGAAAAATATTTGCCATCACAGGACTGGACAGTGAGGCGTTTACCGTAAATTTAAAATGCGAACCGGACTACGCCGCGGAACTGCGCGAACGGCACCCTGAAATTCAACCCGGGTGGCACATGAATAAAAGCCACTGGAATACCGTGGATTTTGAAGGTTCGCTGGATGAGAAAACTTTGCGGCACCTGATTGATCATTCCTATGAACAAGTGGTAAAAACCCTGAAGAAGGCAGCGCGCGACGCATTGAACGCCTAACCGCAATCCCTGCACCGGCAATCCTCCGACCCGTACTCAGTTTCCAGGGTGGCATGCGTAATATTCAGGTGTTCCAATGCATGCCGGAACTGGTGTTTTACTTTATTTGCGCCTTCCGGGGTTACGGTGTCGGCCAATACCAGGTGTGCCGTCAGCGCGTTTTCCATGGTGCTCATGGCCCACACATGTAGGTGATGGATGCCGATAACGCCCTGGGTATCCAGGGCTGCCCGGCGTACAGCCTCGGTGTCGATACGGGGTGGAACCCCGTCGAGGGCCAGCCGGAAACTGTCGCGCAGCAGTCCCCAGGTGCTCCACAGGATCACAGCCAGCACCAGGAAACTAATGGCCGGATCGAGCCATTGCCAGCCGGTGAAGTGAATCAGGAGACCGGCCAGTACTACACCAGCCGAAACGGCCGCGTCGGCGGCCAGGTGCAGATAAGCGCCCTTGATGTTCAGGTCGTCTTCTTTGTTCCGATGGAATAACCATGCGGAAACTGCATTTACAATAATTCCAATACCGGCGATTGCCGCGACGGTATAACCGGGAATTATCGCCGGTTCCGAAATCCGCGTAACTGCTTCATAACCAAGTATGCCAACTGCAACCAGTAGTATCAGCGCATTGATGAAAGAGGCCCAAACGGTAAATTTTCGGTAACCATATGAGTATCGCCCCGACGGCCTTACCCGTACCAGCCACATTGCGAGCAGGGAAAGCGCCAGGCTGCCCACATCGCTCAGGTTGTGTCCGGCGTCGGTCAGCAGGGCCAGGGAACCGGTAGCAAGTCCCGCAGCAGCTTCCACGATTACAAAAACAAGGTTTAGCCCAATACCCCAGAAAAATGCCCGGGTAATCTGCCCGTCGGCTGGCGGCCCATGGTGATGGTGGTGTCCGTGCTCGTGGTGATGCGCCATAATTGCAATCTAATCTAACCAAAACAAGGAAATGCCGGAAAGGATGAGCGTTGCGCCGGTGATCAGCCCGGCATAATGTTCCCAGGCGTGCCAGTCGAGGCGTTGCAAGCCGCTCAGGGCCAGCAGCATCCAGATCAGCATGCCGCTGACCGTCACGACGGCATAAACCAGCGCCAGCAAGGCTACAAATGCCGGGCCATACTGCCCGGCGGTCAGGAAATAACTTTCAATTTCAAGGCAGGGAGAAAGGAACATGGCCAAAACCAGGGTGCCGATCACGCCGAACCGGCTGTTTTGCCGGTGCAGGTGAAAATGGTGGTGCCGGTAGTGTTGATACACATAATAACTGCCGAGCATCAACAGCAAGCCGGGCGCCAGCCAGTGGGCGAACGCCTCGACACGGTGGGCCAACAGGCCGCCAACGGCCGCGAGCCCCACGCCCAACAGCACGGTGCTCAATACATGCGCCATGCCCGTCAGGAAAGTGATCCACAGGATTTGCCGTTTCGTCCAGCCTTCCTGCCGTCCGATAGCCAGCACCGGAAGCCAATGGCTCGGTATGAGGGCATGGAAAATACTCAGTAGAAAACTACCGATCAACAGGGTGTTCATTCAGGCCGGCAGGTTTATAAATGATCGTGTTTCACCTGCAGTTTGGCCAGTAATTCCGTTGAAACAGGGTTGGCATAAACGCCATAAGCATCCACTAAAACGCCTTTCACGCCGTCCTTGCCTTCGATCGCATACAAAACAGAACTATCGTCGGGGTTGGTAACGCCTTCAAAACGATATACCTCCACGATTTCAAAATCGTTGGGATGAAGTTGCAACTGCAGGCGGCCGCACTCGATACAATTTTCTTTCAGATTGAAATCATTGGTAAATCCGCGTTGGCGCAAGTCGTCGATCGCTTCCACCAGGCTGGTAAATTTTTTCATATCCGTGAATTTTAAACCGCAAACTTCGGAAAAATAAACGAGGGCGTCTCATAAGTAGAAAACTGCCAGATAGCTCAAAATTTTGTTTGGCCCAAGCGTTATATTGAGGCTGTATCATAAGCCTACCTCTTTTTGGGCTTTTTTCGTCCGGTGTAGCCGCTGTAATCCGGCAGAATTACATCATAGGACTCCTGAAAAAGCGGGGAGGTGAGCAAAAAATCGGCCGTTGCGCGGTCGCAGGCAAAAGGGAGATTCCACACCACGCCCAGCCGGAGCAGGGCTTTGATGTCGGGGTCGTGCGGCTGCGCTTCCATGGGGTCCCAGAAGAAGATGAGCATGTCTATTTTCCCTTCGGCGATCATGGCGCCGATCTGCTGGTCGCCGCCGAGCGGGCCGCTGAGCAGGCAATGCACCGGCCGGTCCAGCGCTTCGCCGAGCAGGCGGCCGGTAGTGCCGGTGGCATACAGGTCGTGCTTCGACAACATGAATTTATTGTACACGGCCCAGTCGATCAGGTCGTCTTTTTTATGATCGTGCGCTACAAGGGCGATGCGTTTGCGTTCGGGCAGGGCGCGCGTTTTCGGTTGCGGCATCGGTTCAGACGATTTTTTCAATTTCATAAATGGAGTTGACTTTACCGGCAAACAGGCAATAAAACGCCGGTCGTTCGCTCAGTTGAGCGATCTCGGTCGGTCGGCCGTCGTCGATATAATTGGCTTTCAATTTTGATTTGATGGTAAAATACGAAAACAGGTGTTCAAATTGCACGGTATCGGAAAAATACTGCTGCATTTGCCGCAGCATTTTGTAGGCATTACTCGCAGGGCGGCGCGGGCAATCGGTGCAAATACCCGGCGCTTCGGGGGTGCAAGCCGGGTCATCCGGTATCTGGCAGTCGAAGTGAGGCAGGTTGCCGTACGATATTTTATGGTGGGTGTAGGCTACAGAAGACAAGGATAACAAGCCGCTCAGGCCGTACGGCATGACAGAGCCGAAGGGGCCGTCCATAACCGTCAGGCCCATGTTTTTAAACTGGCGCGACGTGATAAAAGCGATTTCCGAGATTTCATGCGTCAAATCCAGCTGGCTTACCCCAAACAACTGATTTACCGCGTTGCTGGCGGAGTATGTGGCGTTGATCACCAGGGGAGTTTGAAGTTTTGAGTTTTGTCCCGAGGCCTCGTGGATGAGTTTTGAGTTTTGAGTTTGAAGTTCGATGAGCCAGGAAGAGCCGTCGGATGTTGCCGCGAATAAACGGACGGGTTTTAAAACGGAAATACCGGGATGGCGCTCTACCTGCCGGGTGTAATATTCGCGCAATAAAACCGGGTCGAAGGAATATTCTTCCGTCTGGTAAAGGGACTCCAGGCGGTTGAAGTTGAAAAGCGGATGCGCCGTTACCCGTTCGCAACGGATTTGCAGGTGCCGGCAAAAACGCTCGAATTGTTCCGCATCGGTGAACGAGCCGAAGCGGTCGATGGCATAATATTGTTCGAAAGAAAAATGCACAAATGGCCGGTGTTCGGCAGTAAACCGCTCTTTGTGTTCATCGCTGAGGGCCGCCGTGGCGATACTGCGCGGATAGTGGTAGCCGCCATGCAACCTGGCCTGGTTTACCAGCGACGCTTTTTGAAACAGGCGGGATTCCTTTTCCAGCAAAGCGACCCGCCGGCCCTGCCCGGCCAGATAAAGCGCCGCGTAACAGCCGAATATGCCTCCTCCGATTACAACGGCATCAAAATATTCCCGTTTTCCCATTTCTGTCGCAAGGTAAGGCAGGTTTAAAGCGCCTTCCAAATATCACTATAGTCATACGTTTCGAGGTTTCGCCAGAAATCAAGGCTGTCCTGCAATTGCGCTATCGATCGCAGGCCAAGTATGATACCGCGGACGGCGGGATTTAACCCGGCAAAGATCAGCCCCAGGTGATTCATCGTTCGCACAGGCGGGCGCACGAAGGCGAGGTTCCAGTCGGGCAATTTTGCGTGTAAACGATCCAAAATCGGCGCTGCCTGTTCCGGGTCGCCGCCGCGGGCAATCAGGGTGCTGCCGGCAGGGTAGGGGCCCTCCAGTTTTAATCCGCCCGCATTGATGCCGTAGGCAAAAAAGCGGTGGCGCGGCGCGTTTTCGCCGGCAGATTCCAGCTCAAAAAACGGCGCGTAACGCGGAATATCGGAGTGCAACACATTATGCTTGCCTTCAATGTCGAAGATCAGGCCCAGTTCACGGTTGGCGGCGGCATATACTTCAGGATATTTGATACCTGACAGGCCCGGGCGCAGTTGCAGGTTTTGTTGAACCGCGGCCAAGGCCTCCAGGCCATTTCGTATTTCGGCCTCTTCCCGGCGGTTATCCCAGTGGAGCATGACCCCTCCCAGGTTTTTGCCAAAAATTCGCTGGTATTCATCCGCCATCATCAGGATAAACGACGGCGTCAGGTTGATATCGGGGGTGCGCAGGTTGTCCAGCGCCCCTATTTTCATGATGATATCCAGGTCGGTAATGCCATGCGCCTGGACATACGCCGCCAGGATCTTTTCCGCAGCCCGGAAATCTGCCGGGTTTTTATTGATCGGGTAATTGGTGGCCGCGTCAATTTTCCGGTAACCGGCGGCCAGCCAGGCATCCAATAACCGGAACGCTTCTTCACGGGAGACGGTCCAGCCCCATTGCGCCGTGCCAAGTACGAGTGATTTTTTTTTCATGACCGGGGTTTGCGTTTTTTCAGTACGGCCATGGCTTGCAGATATTGCCGGGCGAGCCGACTGATATTGACTTTGCTGGCGGAGGTATCGTCGGTCCATCTGACCGGCAACTCGCACATTTTCAAGCCCTTCCATTCGGCCACGGCCAGGAGTTCCGTGCTAAAGAACCAGCCGTTGCTCACAGCGCCGCCTTCTACGAGCGGGCGCACAAATTCCCGTTTCAGCCATTTAAAACCGCACATGCCGTCGGAAAACCGGGTACCCAGGTATCTTTTTACGATAAAATTGAACGCCCGCGAAGTGATCTCCCGCTTCAGGCTGCGGCCGATGACCCGGGCTTTCCGATGGAGCCGGGTGCCGTATACCAGGTCATACCCTTCGGTAGCCAGGGCGTTATAAGCCTGAATAAAGTGTTGCAGGTCGGTAGCCAGGTCGAGATCCATATAACCCACCATGTCGGACCGGCTTTGCGCCCATGACGTTTTAAGGGCTAAACCCACGCCTTTTTCCGGAACGCGTACCAGGCGGACTTCCGGGAATTCTCCGGACAGCGATTCGGCTATTTGAGCTGTCCGATCCGTGCTGCCATTGTCGGCAATAACAATATGCCACTGGCCGCGGTCGGGGAAATGCCGGCACAGAAAATCGTGCAGGATACGGACCTGGCGGCTCAGGGTTTCTTCCTCGTTCAGTACGGGAATGGTGATATCAAATGTCATAAAAGATCGTCTGCTGTCGACCGGCTGATTTATGGCGTAAAAATAGGTTTAACCGCAATATTTCATTCCCGCCCAATCAATTCATCCTTCATTTTGCTTTACTTTGTCCGAAATTCCCGGATTGTCGCCGACGAATTTGGGACAGTGGCCCGATACCCCTTCATTTTTGGGCCTGCTGAAATGAAGCCCTTTTAAAACAAAGGGTTTGGCTTCAGGTTTTTACTATTAAAACAAAACAACTAAAAATGAACGACTTAATTAAAAACCCGATCATCGCCTTTATCGCAGGACTGCTGATTTTGTGGCTCATTTTCAAGGCGTTACACATTGTAATTAACCTGTTTTGGGTTTTTGTCCTGGCTTTTGTCATATTGTATTTTGTCAACGACCGTTTTCGCCGGGCCGTACGGATGTTTCTTGGAAGTATTTTCCGGAGCTGAAATTGCCGCGCGATATGCATATTTGCACCTTTCATTTTCACGTATAAAACACCTCTGCTGATACATGAGTACTGATCTGCAACCGATAAAACCCAAAGGATTCTGGGAGCGCCCCGAGGGCGTAACCGGTGGATTGTTTATGGCCGCCATCGTATTGGGGGGCGGATTCCTTCTATACAAGGCCTTGCCCACTCTGATCGAACTGGCACAGAACACCTTGTACCTGGCCGGATTGCTCGCCGCTTTGGCGGGCGTTATCTACGTGGTGCTCGACCCGAAGATGCGCAACCTGGTTTGGTACATGTACAAGTCGGTCATGCGCTGGGTGACTGGTATTTTTGTGCAACTGGATCCGATCGGCATCCTGAAGAGTTACATCGAAGAACTGAAAGATAACCTGGGATCGATGAATACCCAGATCAGTCGTCTGAAGGGCCAGATGTACAAACTGTCGGAAATGATCCGCACCAATCAGCGGGAAATCCAGACGAATCTTGGCATGGCCAGCAAGGCAAAAGAAACCGGCAAAGAAGCCATCATGGTACTGAAAGCGCGCAAGGCCGGCCGTTTGCAGGAATCGAACATGAAACTGGAAGACCTGTACAAACGGATGGAGGTGCTGTACCGCGTACTGACCAAAATGTACGAAAACTCCGAGATCATGCTCGAAGACCTGAGCGATCAGGTGGTGGTGAAAGAACAGGAATACAAAGCCATCAAGGCCAGCCATTCGGCTATTCGCTCGGCGATGAATATTCTGAGCGGCAACAGCGATAAAAAGTACATGTACGACATGGCGCTGGAGGCCATGGCCGAAGATGTGGGGCAAAAAGTGGGCGAAATGGAACGTTTTATGGATATGTCCAAAAACTTCATGGAGTCTATCGACCTGCAAAACGGTGTGTTTGAGGAAGAAGGCCTTGAAATGCTGGAAAAATGGGAAAAAGAAGGCGTTTCATTTCTGTTGGGTAAAGACAAAGCGAGTATTATCGCCAAGGCCAACAATCCAACGGAAGTACTGGACCTGAATACGCCTATGAAAGTGCCTGCCCGGCAGGAGCGCGGCGGAAACCAGTACGACTCTTTTTTTGATTCATAGTTACCGGTCCGACAACATCTCCCACAAATCTTCGTACGGGATAATTTCCACGGCGAAAGACTGCCCGGCCATTTGTGGGGGAAGTTGCTGGAGTTGCATCTTTTCTTTTTCCATCTTGCGCAGCGCCTGTTCGCCTTCGAAATTTTTCTTCGCCAGGGCCAGGAGCATTTTTAGGAAAATAGCGCTGCGGCGGTTGGTGTCGTTTTCCAGGTAGCGTTTGCGATACTTATCCAGTGCTTCAACCGAGCGGCCAAATTCCTCCTCGTAAGCGCCCGTGGCAATACTGTACATCACAGGTAGCAGTACCAGCGGAATGTTCATGCCGGCCTTTTCTTTATCCAATACCTCGAAATCGTTTTTAAATTTAGCCATCCTGAAAAAGCCGGCTGCCGCTTCCACTTTATTGCCGTTTAATTTTCCGAGTACGGCCAACAAATGCAGATAACCGCCACAAAGAGTCCACAAGTCGCGATAACTACCGCTCAGCAGTTGAAAACGGGGGTGTTGTACGGCTCTGCCATAAATTTCAAGCGCATCGGGATACCGCTGGCTGTATATGCGGTTGTAAAACTGTAATTCCATTACCCTGAACCAGTTGAATCCGCCTTCTTCGACGAGGCTGAAGCAATACAGGGCCGTTTGGTCGTCTTCTTCAAATATCCGCAGTTGCGTCAGACAACTCAATTTCTGGATGGCAAACGAGAGCAACGCGCCGCCATGCACATTTTTGCGATGCCGGAGAATTTGTAAAGCCTCTTCGCAAACTTCAATGGCTTTTTTGCAGTCGTTGATCGAGGAGTATTTAATGACGCCAACCAGGTAGGTATGTAAATAATATTGAACCGTATCTACCTGGGGCGCCCTGGGCAATAACTCGGCAAAATACTGAGCGGCCAATTGGTGTACTTCCTCATTGGTCGATCTGCCGGTGATGTAGTGATGGATGAGGTTTTCTTCGTAATCAAACGCCTTGAACTCCCAATATCGCTTTTCCTCGTAAATGCGATGTAATTCACTGTACCGCTCATGGCTCGATGAGTCGCCGGGTGTGCGGGCAAACTGGGAGCGCAACTGGCTGCAAATGTCGGCTGTCAGCTCGGTAAACTCATATTTAATGGCCTGCTCCAAGACCTGTTGAAGCAAATAAACGCTTGACTTGTGGGCTTCCCGGGTTCTTAAAATAAATGCGGCGGCATAATCGCGATAGCAGTGGTACTGGGCTTTGCTGCGTTCGCTGAACATCGGTTGTTGCACATCGATGAAAAAAGCGGTATTGATCAACTGACGGATCAGTTTGTTCCGGAGTTTCCGGTAATTCGGGTCTTTTTCATCCGACCCAAAAAAATGCCGCGCTGCCTCTTCATCGGAAGTAAACCGCTCTTTGGCAACGCCCTCGTACAATTCTTCGGTGCGGCTTCCTTCCTGGCCGGGATTACCCAACACTTCGATTTGTTTGACCTTATTCCGGGTAATGATCCGCACCAGGTCTTTTAAAACTTCGAATTCCATATCCGGGGTTTCAGCGATTAAAGTTAGCCGATCGGTTCATGTTTAAAATCTGCATGGATTGAATTTTGCGATTCTGTCCTGTTTCTGAGGCAGAAAAGAATCGAATTTTGCATTAACATTTTATGAATAAAACGCCCGAACGCCAGTTGGTTTGTCCCGCTGAACCGTTCGGGGGGATGAAAATAAAAAGCAATTTTCAAACGGGCTGCGCTATTGGTTGGCCAAAATTAGGGCCAAATCCCTAAAAATCTTCTTGATGACACATTTTAAATTATTCCCTCAAACAGAACCGAAGCAACTAAATAATCGAGTATAATTTCCGTAGTATAAATAG